>JAYTGH010000057.1:0-2688 GCA_043733645.1 Flavobacterium sp.
GTAGGACTTTTACCGGGAATATAACCAGAACCGGAAGTCATTGAAGCCTGGTCTTACAAAGGATCTGGCGGCGAAGTATAACGTGGTGAAAACGGAAGATCAATATTACCTTAACTAATCTCCGTCCAGAATCCAGAAGGTCAGTCTGAACACTGAACAGCAGAAATTTAATCTTGACGCAAAAAACTTCTTTTCAAAATCAATCCTTGAGATGGTCCGGTTATTGCCCTGGTACAGCAAAGAAAAAGAGCAGAATAAAAAGAAGAAGATGCTAAAGCAGAAAAGGAAGGGGCAGGGAAAAAGGTTTTAATACTGAGAATCTCCCGAACTGGGAACATACCTATGACTGAAGCAATCTGATATTAATGTTTATATGGAAGTTATACTTCAAATTTGTAAAGCTCAAGCCAGGGAAAGTGGTTACTGATAAGTTTTGTGAAAATGATTTCTATGCCGATACTATTGGCATTGAAATCATTAAATCGCTTTGCGAAAACGGTTTTCCTTATCTGGAAATTTGCGAGGAATGTTAGACGAAATTATATGGGCTGATTCTAAAAAAACAAGAATAGAATAATTGTCAAGCCCAGACGTGTGAAAAAACAAGAGTAATTTATCAAACTAAGTAGTATCTTCAATTCTAAATGGCATAAAAAAATCAGAGAACCTCAGGCAATAGTAAAAATCTGAACTTACGTTCCGATCACATGATGTGGCAATTATCAACGCTCGCTTCTAATCGTTCCTGTAAATATACTCATACTCAAAAATATTTGTACTTCCATTTATCTTCAATTGCTCTATGTATACTTTTACTTGTAAGCCTGTGTCGTATTGAATTAAATCAGCTATTAATCAATTATTTGGTCTGCATTATTCTTCTGATATTGAACAAGTTTATAAAACACAAAAATTATCTTTAAACTTTTATTAAAATGTGAAACAAACATTTATTTTGAATCCAAATAATCATTTTTTTGTTAAAATAAAGGTTCTTCAATTTTATTTCAGACTATCTATCGCGTTCATTTAAGGGTATTTATCGAGACAACTAATGAAAATAATTTAATAACCATTTGTATTTATGCGCTTTATGAGATAAAAAATGTCTTGGTTCTGTCAGCCATTTTTGAGGAATGGTGTTGAAAGCCTTTTAAAATTCCTTCTAAAAGTTGTTAGACTTCGGCCGGTAAGGTAGCCAAGCCTTTCCATCCTCATGTTAAATAGCTTTCCGTCATTGAGTATTTGATCCCGTATTTTACCACCTGTTTCTGGTCAGTAAGAAAGGTGTATGGAGTAAAAAAGGGGGATATGCACTCAAAATGCCGTCAATATTCAACAATAGTCAAAAATTTCATTAAAACGAAAGTTGTATGCAAACTGTGTGCAAAGACTTGTTCTAAAAAAACCGGTACAGGTTTTTACGGTACTGTAGATCAAAGTTTGGAAAGCAAAATTCTTATCTAAGATCATGCCTTTTACTCATCCAAATTTCAAAAATGGGTAATGAAGTGCCTAATTGCTTTCCTTTTAACCCTCACCTCTTCAAACAAATCATTCTTAAACGCATTAAGAAATAGTCTTTGTGTGGGGCTAAGTTTGCATTTCCGATATTTAAGGATGTTGGAATCAATATACTATGTCGGTAATATAGCCAATTGAGATAGTATAATTTTTGAGTGAACGTTTGATCGAACGGAGGTTAATAAAATTGTTTTCTGTTTTGGGGAACAGAAGTGACTCTAATTTTGTTAATACAAGAGTTTGTATTGAGTATACTGCATTTAAACCTTTTTGGATCTGGTTTTTTCTTTTTTTAATTGTCAATTGATATGATTAAATTTCCGAATATTAAGATTCCTGAATTAAGACAGTATAATCAGAATACAGATGAACAACCTCTGCGTGGAGAATTATTCAATGTGGAATTGTTGGCCCGGTATGCTGAGACACTTGCTTCCAGGCAGCAGATAATTACTGACAGAGGAAATGCATTTCTGCTTGAAAAACTGAACTATAATGATGCGGTGTTGCGTGACTTTGTCCGTTTAATTCTTGCTGTCAAGAGGCCACGGAATATTACACCTGCTGCAGAATGGTTAGTGGATAATTTTTATTTGATTGAAGAGCATATTCAGCTTGGGAGGCGGCATTTTTCAAAAGAATACAGTAAGGAATTGCCTTGTCTGGATAGCGGTAGCTCAAAAGGACTTCCCCGTGTTTACGATATCGCACTTGAGCTCATATCTCATACGGATGCAGAGATTGATTCTGAAATACTTCATGCCTTTTTTGAATCTTACCAAAATGAATCAACACTAAAACTGGGAGAACTTTGGGCCATACCGATTATGCTGAGGATGGCATTGATAGAGAATCTTTATCGCATTGCCTCGCGTATTAAGGTAGACCAGAATCATCGAAACACGGCTAATTTTTGGGTAGAAAGGTTGCAGAACATGGCAGAGAAAAGCCCGTCGAAACTGGTTGAGGTACTGGCTGATATGGCCAAGTCTGATATTCCGCTGACCAGTGCTTTTGTTTTTGAGTTTTGCCAGAGATTATCTTCTCAGAATCGAATGCTACACATGGCACGCAGCTGGCTTGAACAACGATTAGCTGAGAACGGTTTATCCATTGAGGAATTAATTCATCAAGAGAGCCGGAATCAGGTGGCTAATCAATTAT
>JAYTGH010000058.1:0-2672 GCA_043733645.1 Flavobacterium sp.
AAATTAAGACAATTAACGTTTTTGCCAGAGTTGTCCCGGAACAAAAACTTAAAATCGTAAATGCATTAAAGAAAAACAAAGAAATTGTTGCCATGACAGGTGATGGGGTGAATGATGCTCCTGCGCTAAAATCGGCAGATATTGGCATCGCCATGGGCAAAAAAAGTACCGATGTTGCCCGTGAAGCTTCATCGCTGGTGCTTATGGATGATAACTTTTCATCCATTGTAGGTGCTATCAGAATGGGAAGGCGCATTTTTGATAACCTTCAAAAATCTTTTGGATACATCTTTGCTATTCATGTGCCAATTGCTGGATTATCTTTATTACCCATTTTGCTGGGCAATTTCCCGTTAATTTTATGGCCAGTTCACATTGTATTTCTAGAATTAATTATCGACCCGGCCTGTTCCATCATATTTGAAGCTGAAAAGGAAGAGTCGAACGTTATGAACCGACCTCCAAAAGGTATAAATGAACCTTTTTTTGGAGCTAGTAAAATTTTATTTAGTTGTCTTCAAGGTGTTGGAATCTTAGCAATTTCGCTTGCTGTTTACTTTATAGGTTTGTACCTTGCATACGAAGCCAAGGAAGTTCGGGCAATGGCATTTACCACTCTAATTGTTTCAAACATAGCAGTTATATTAACCAATCGTTCATGGACAGATAATATATTTAGAATTATTGCTACACCCAACAAAGCTGTTTTATGGGTTGTCGGCGGGGCAATTTTTTTTCTGTTATTGGTTTTAAACATCCCATTTTTTCTGAGTTTATTTCAGTTTCAAAAGCTTTCATTGATTAATATACTCATCTGTAGTATGTCAGGGTTTACAAGCATTATTTGGTTCGAACTATATAAGCTGTTTAAACTAAGAAAAGATGAATTACTATAATGATTTAGGGAAAACACGTTTCACTATCATCTCTCAAATTGACCTTACTTATTACATTCATATATGTGTGAATGATGTAACTTTTCCTTAAAATTCTGTAACTATTTACAGTAAAAGGTTCTCAACTTAGTTCTTTCAAAAATTCATTCATTAAAACTCCTACAGATGAAAGGAAGCAAAGAATTACCTACTTTCTTAAATTCACTCCTGGCAGATGAACTCACTGTCATCAACCAATATATGGTACATTCCGAAATGTGTGCAAATTGGGGTTACAGAAAACTTCATGCGGCAATCCGAAAACAAGCGATGGATGAAATGCACCACGCCGAGTGGCTTATCGAGCGAATAATTTTTTTCGAGTGTTCACCCACGGTATCCAAACTAAATCCAATAAAGATTGGCAAAACTGTATCAGAAATAATCAGTAACGACGACGTTTCTGAACTTGAAGTTGTTCGCTCTTACAATGACGCAATCAAACTCGCCATGGAGGTTAGTGATCAAGGCTCAGTTGATCTGTTAACCAAAATTCTTAAAATGGAAGAGGGCCATATGGATTGGGCTGAAATACAGCGAGCACAGATTGAACAAATGGGTATAGAGAATTATCTTGTTAATCAAACGGACAGTCCGGCAAGTTGAGGGTTTATATAGACTGAAGTCAAACGTTGGATACATAAACTTCTGACTTCGGTCTTCTTATTTGTAGTATAAATCATTTTAGGATTTCCAGGTTGTGCAATATACTTTAATTGCACAACCACAAGAGACTCCAAAAAATCGGAAAAAAGAATCAATTGAATAAAACTCTAAAAAACAAATTTCGATGAACACAGCAAACAATTTCGAATTTCAGGCACTGCCTTATTCTTATGATGCCCTTGAACCTTTCATTGATCAACTTACACTCGAAATCCATTATGGGAAGCATCACAAAGCATATTATGACAATTTTCTTAATGCAATAAAAGACACTGAGATGGGATCAATGAATATAAAGGAAATATTCAGGAACATTAGCAAATATCCCATGGCAGTAAGAAACAATAGTGGTGGTTATTTTAATCACACATTCTATTGGGAAAACATGAAAGCTCACGGTGGTGGTGCGCCGACCGGTAAATTATCAGAAGCTATTGTTAAAACATTTACCTCATTTGATGAGTTCAAAAAGCAATTTTCAGATGCAGGTAAAACCCGCTTTGGCAGTGGCTGGGCATGGCTAAGCCTCGATGATAAAGGGCACCTGTTTATTTGTTCTACTCCAAACCAGGATAATCCGCTGATGGATATTGCTGAAAAAAAGGGAATACCGCTGCTAACAATGGATGTATGGGAACACGCGTATTATTTGAAATATCAGAATAAAAGGCCGGATTACATAGATGCTTTCTGGAATGTTGTAAACTGGGATGAAGTAGCTATGAGATACGAACATGCATTAAAATCAATTAGCAGGTAATTTTCAGAATGCAATAATTAAGACATTGTGAAACGAGACCCGAAATTTAGAGATCAGTCCTTAAATCAATAACAAACAATTTGTTTGTGTATGAAAAACTTATACAGGAATATTGAGATAGGTTTTGAGAAGCTTACTTCTGTTGCCATTGCAATTCTTGGCAATTCTATCTCCTTTATTGTTGCCTTAATCATAGTAATATTTTGGCTTACTAATAAGCAGTTTTTCAAGCAGGATATTCATTATTGTATTGGAGATATAATTCTCGGAGTTGCTTTTTTAAGTCTGTTTATTATTCAAAAATCGTTCAA
>JAYTGH010000059.1:0-2666 GCA_043733645.1 Flavobacterium sp.
GAAACCGTACTTGTAAGTAGGACAGAAGATAATCCTCCACCCATTGGACCTTGAACAATTGGATAATCTATACCAAATAGTTTTGTGAATTTTGTTTCATTCCACATTATCTTTTTATTGTAAGTTGTTGAATATTTGGCAAAGATAAAAGCTGGGTTTATTCTATGTTACTTTAAGGAATACGCAAATTCTTCAAAATGATCACTATCTCTGTTTTCTTCTAAATTCAGAACTCCTTACCTCTAGCAAAATGAACTTGCGGTAGTTTTAAAGATTAATTTCAGATCGGATCCTGGAAAAAGGGTTTCTGTCTGATTTAGAAGCTGTGTAAGTTTTGTAGCGGCATTGTTAAATCGTGGTGCAGATAGACTATGTAATACAATTGTGAGTGTTTTGTTTTCATAATTGGGCAGTATATCTGCATTGGATTGTATGATTTGTTTTACTAACATTCTTTTCTCATCGGCAGCACCTTTTAGATATTCTGTTAGTATATTTGCCACCGAAGTTTCCGCTCGGTAGCAAATCATTTTTATAATATTCATTAGCTGCTTACTTTCCGTTTTTAATTTGTTATACTTTTCTTCCTTGTGCATGTGGGCTATTTTGATGCGAGCAGGAATACTGCTACGTTGTTGTAATATTGATTCTTCTAAAAGTTTCTGTTGTCCTATTTTCTCTTTCAGGGCAATTTGTTGTTGACTTAGGTCTGGCATCTGATCAATAGTCTTGTCCATACATTGCTCGGCAATAGGGAATAACTTTGCTTTTAGTCGTTGCGTTTTTTCCTTTTGTTTTTTTAGCTGATGACTTAGTTTTCTATATGCTGGATTTACTACTTCTTTGTCCTTGTCTACATCTTCTACACCAAATTCTATTATTTTATCAAAGTCATAATCCATAATCATATATCTGAAGAAATTTTCCTGGCTCCATCGACCAAACATTCGCCCTGCTACCTGAGCAGTGCTAATTATTGGATTATTGGTGATGATACTGGTTTGGTGGCCTCCTTCATTTAGCTTTCTTATTTCCCGTAATTCAACCCCATTTAGTGTTACTTTCTTCTCGCAGATAAGCATGGTAACATTTTGCTCCAACACAATAACCACAGTGCTTTTAAACTCGTCCTGAGACCAACTATCCTTTACATTTTTGCGATAAGTAATTATGGCTACACTATAGTTGTTCCAAAGGCGTTGGAAAAACAATGGCTCGTATGCTTCCCTGTCAAAAATGAATGTACAGATGGGGTGATCTGCCCTGGAAGATTCCTCTTTTTGGGATGCCCTACTTGTGACATCTTCTTTTAACCATTCTGTTTGCTGTAGTTGAGGTATTATCTGGTACTCTATAATCTGCTGTAGTTTTTCACTAAGTTCACCCATGACCATCATTACAGGCAATCCTTGTGCATCATTTACCCAATATTCTGATGTGGCAGTCAGACAAAGCTTTTGGCGTGATATGAATTTTACCGGCAAATTAGCTTGGTCTCCATAGTAAATCCGCACATGCCCATCAATGTATAGAAAACTCTTATCTTGCTCTGATGTATTTTCATACCAATAATCGGCTAAAAGTTTATTGAGGTTTTGGGCTTGTTGTTGACTGGAAAGTACTTTTATTTTATCACGCAGACAACGTACTTCCGGGATACGGTCCAGCCCAATTATCTTTCCTATTTCACCAGGCTTACATTGTTTAAGTTGTTCGGGATTTTTTATGCGAGCCAAGGCCATAAAAGCTAAGGTGAGGATCACAGACTCCAAACCATAATAATGACTGGCAGGCATCTGGTATACTTCTTTTGTTTTGAGCAAGCCTTGTGATAATAATGCAGGCAATAGAAAAAGTACGCCAGCTCCTATTACACTTTGATGAGAATCAAACTGTACTGTTGCATGACCAAGTCCCATGGAAGCGCCTATACGATCTTCAAATCGTGTGGTGGCAATACCTAAGGGTGCCTCATAATCGGCAACATCACGCTGGTTTAAGGTACTTGCCCGTGGAATAGTTGCTTCATTTACTGCAGACTTTTTTTTAAATAGCCCTGTTTTATTTGATAGCGAATTGCAGACTCTCTTACACCTTCCTGTTTGGCAATGCTGTTTACACTTTGCCCCTGATCTAACTTACTTTGTATGCGTTGCTTTTTTTCTCCATTAATTTTGTGGGGCGTGCCTTTGCTATTAGAAGGGTGGAAAAAACCACTCGCACCTTCTTTTAAAAATTTTCTATACGCTCGATAAACAGTATCCTCGCTTACATGAAAACATCTTTGTACTTCTGTTTTACGACACAGTTTCTCATGTATAAAATTACTTATAATATACCGGAATGAGTTTAAGTCATCCTTAGCATGACTGTAAACGGGCATTCCATTTACGATGTATTGTACAATCCCTTCATTTTCATATACACCTAAATAAGAAGATACCAAGGTTGCTGTGGCGGGAAATAGGGGAAGGTGTAATTGCATCTGTAAATATAAATAACGCATTATTATTTTGCTAACACCAACATGTAACTTGTTGATTTTTAATTAACGGGTAAGGAGTTCTGAATTTCGATTTAGCCAAAGTAGATATATCCAGAAGTATAACAATCTATAATGAAAAAAGGCCTCACATGAGTTGCGGACTACTAACTCCGGAAAAAGC
>JAYTGH010000060.1:0-18418 GCA_043733645.1 Flavobacterium sp.
AAAAGTCATTGCTGAAGTTTTTTGTACATATACAATGTTTAGAAAAGTATTTGAACAAGATTTTCATTATAATATAAGTATTCCATTAAAAAATCTTAAGAATAAAGTAGAAGTAGTTTTCTTAATAGTTGCAAATATTGATTTGCCAAAATACACAAATCAAAGTATTAAACAAGGACTAAGAGATTTAGAATTTTATATTGAAAAAGGTGAAATTTTAGCTTATTTAGGGGAGTATAACTTTGAATTAGATATAGATGGAATTGGTTTAGAAAGCATCATTAAAATAAGACCAGCTTCCAACAATAATGAAAGAAGTGTACAATATATTTTTATTGAAGACAGCATTATAATTGAATTACCTTTAAATGATTATAATGCTTTAAAACAGTTTTCAGAAAATCCAGATTATCAAAAATTATTAATTTCTTCTATACTTCAAACTGCTTTAATACATGCTTGTTATAAATTATCTGACAACCAATATGAAGAAAAGAGCTGGTCTAGAGTACTAAAAATTCATTGGAATAGAACTCATAATGAATCAGAATACCCAACTAATGATGAAGTTGCAGAATTTATTGAAGAGTTGCTGTCAAAACCAACTAAATTATTGTTAGATACTTTGGCAGATATGGATAATAGAGATAAAAATACTGAATTTGAATAATATGAATTATCAAAAAAAACTTTCATCTGGTGTTATCGAGAGATTAAAAAACCTAATTAACAAAGGAGATTTATCAGTTATAAAATCTTATCTTAATAAAAATGAATTCAAATTTAAATTTGAAAACAATGATTTTATGGATTCTGATTTTGAAGCTATTCCTTCTGATTTAGGAAAAAAAATGATTAATGTTTTTACTTCTAATCTAAATCAAAAATCGAATGATTACAGAAAATCTGACTTTGAATGTGCTAAATTATTATATGAAAATATAAACATTACTCAAAGACAAGCTTCTGACATAGACTTCTGGAGTTATCTTCATCATTTTGATATGTATAAGTACATTCATTTAAGATGGAGTGAAATTGAAAACCCATCAAGAGGTTCACAGGAAACCTATATAAATAGACATTGGTTAATGACTTTGTCTTCTCAAAAACATCTTATCAACTACCCTTTAACTACACTTTGGTGGTCTATTCATTTGACAATTGATAATAACCTTAAAGATCCCTATGAATTATCAAAAATATATTTTAACAATAACAGATATAGAACTGTAACTTTTGGTGGTAGTTCATACGTTCGGCATAAAGAAGCAATTTTAGGTATTTTACAGTTTTATAAAATACATAATATAAGAGAAACAAAAGAAATTGGGGATAAGATTTCAAAATTTGTAAATCTTCTTGGTGGTACAAAGCCACTTGGATTTTTCAAGAGAGATTGGTTTATAAATCAATTAGAAATGAAGTTCCAAGATTTATGTAATCCTGGTGAGTTGAAATTTTCATTTGTTGAAAATGAAAATGACAACAAACTAAAAAATAATACTCAAGTAAAAGTTGTTTTAAAAGATAAAATTTTAAAATATTTTAATTTGTCTGCCAACGGGATTCATAATTTAACCGATAACATTACTGATTATTCTTGGTCAATACCAATTTATGAAACGCATACTATTGGATTTATGTTAATGTGCTACAATGAAGAAGGTAATATTAATAAAGTTACAGTAAAAAGTTTACTAAATAAAAGTAGGGATAATTACAAAAATGGTATTTATAAAGACAATACTATAAATAATTTATTAATTGAAAAAGATGAGAATAAAATAATCGGTATTTGTTATAGTTTAAAGGGCGAAAAATATTTTAAAGCACATTCAATACGTCAACTTAAAGAAAATAATGATGTAGTTGGTTTAAAAGGTTATCAAACGGTTTATGACACTTATGACAAAATAGAATATAGAGTTTTACCATCAGATTGTAAAGATAGTTTAGGACCTTTATTTATGAAATCATTTACTGCGAAAGGTAAATCAATAAAAAATAAATATTATAACGAACAGTGGGGTGTTTTAAATAAATATTGGTCTGAAATATTTATTTAATAATGCAACTCTTCGACAACAAATACTATTTTGAAAAAGACCTTGGCAACGGTGGATTTGGCAAGGTTTTTTTAGCGAAAGAAAAAGTATCAAATCGTTTTGTGGCAATCAAGCAATTATTAAATACAAATAAGTCAGAACAGGAAGATATAATACACGAAATCGAAACAATTTCAAAGTTCGAAAATCCAAATATTGTTACTTATTACCATCATTTTTGGGAAGACGAAGTATTATATTTAGTAATGGAGTATTGTTCAGGTGGTAGTTTAAGAGATAAAATGGCTACCAATTCAATCTCTACTTCTGAAGCAATTGAATGGATACAAACGTTAGCTTCGTGTTTAAGAATAATTCATAAAAAAGGAATAATTCATCATGACATCAAACCAGATAATATCGTTTTCACTCAAAATGGCACAATTAAAATTGCTGATTTTGGGGTAGCAAACAAAAACATTGGGACAAGAGCATATATGAGCCCGGAAGCTTTTAGTTGGGATGTTGATAGTACAAATGATCCAAGAATTGATATTTATGCTTTAGGAGTTACGTTAATGGAATTGTTATCCAAACAAAATCCATTTTTCGGTTTATCAAGAGAAGAAATCATTGAAAAACACCAATCAGCAGATTTCCCAATTCAACAACTTCCAAATTGGCAACAAGAAATAATTTTAAAAGCTATCAATAAAACACCCGAATTAAGATTTCAGTTTATAATTGAATTGGAAGAAGCTTTAAAAGCCAAATCAGTTCCTATAATATTCAACAAAGACAATCTAAAAGCAGCCGAATTAATTGCGTTAGCAGACAAAGCATTAAAAACCAACAAGTGGCGTAATGCTTTAAAATTTTTAGAATTAGCTTATAAGCAATACGACAATAATGTAGCAGTATTACTAGCGTTAGGTAAATACAATTTAAGAATTCAAAAGATTGATGCAGCAAAAAGGTTTTATGAAAAAGCACTCAAACTCAATCCTAGATTAGACGTTCAAAAAGATTTAGGTTGGATTAATTTAGAAGCAAAGAAATATCCAATCGCTATAGGTTTATTGTCAGACCATCTTCATAGAAATCCAGCAGATTACGAAGCCTATAATCTTTTAATTCGATGTTATTACGAAACGGACAGATACGAAACAGCAATGGAACTTTCTAAAATGATTATGGAAGCCAATCCATCTTTACCATGTTTTGCAAATAATTATTTTATTGCTTTCGTCTTAAATAGCAATGGTAAATCCATTCCTCCAAAATCAAAATCAGAACAAAAAGACAATCCTTTTATTGAATACAATCTTTCAGTGATTACTGAAAAAGAATTAAGCCATAATTTTAAAAAGACACCTTCATTAAAATCAAAATTATTATTTATGGATTTTCAATTCAACACCTTGAAAGAAAATACAATAACAATATTAGAAACTAACAATAAAATAAACAATCTAAATTCATTCAATAATCCAATCTTAAAATTTGGGAGAGAAGAATACAATCAAAACGACATTCAAGTATCAGGTGAAAATGCAGTTAGCAGAAGACATTGTATTATTATCAATACGAAAGACAATGTTTGGTTGTATGATTTAGAAAGTACAGGAACAGAAATAAACGATACTATTGTTACTAATAAAATTCCTTTAATTGGATACAACAAAATAAAAATAAAAGACATCTATTTCACTTTGACAACAGATAAGAGCAAGCTGCTTTAAGATTGAATATTTTTAGTGTGTAGTGTCATCACTTTGATAGTATTTTAATTGATAATAAATGTTGATAATTAGCTTTTACTGGAAAATAGTTGCTTTTTTTGTTATTTACTGGAAAATAATGTTTGAAAATTAATTTTTAATTGAAAACAGTAATGATGTCAGCAAAGCGAAGTATCAGAAAAAAAGTATTTGTAATGCAAACTATTCAATTAACTAGAAAAGAACTTTACGATTTAGTTTGGGAGAATCCATTGTCTAAATTAGCAAAGAAATATAGCCTTTCTGATAATGGCTTGAGGAAAGTTTGCAGGAAACTTGACATACCATTACCTAAAAATGGCTACTGGCAAAAAATCCAATACAATAAAAAAGTAAATCAAGAAAAACTACCAGTAAACAATACTGTAGAAAACTCGATAACTTTAAAATTTAGAGACAATTCCGAAACAATTATAAATGGTGTAGAAAACGAATTAAATCAACTAACAAAAGAGATAAAAAACGAATTAAAGGAAACTATCATATTTCCCGAAAAATTAACAAGACCTCTTCAACTAATTAGTGATGCTAAAAATGATTTAAAAACAAAAGAACCTGAACATTATCATAATATGAAAGGACTTTTAAACACTTCACCAGACATTTTAAATATTGCAGTTGCCCCACAAAATGTAAAAAGAGCATTGTTATTTATGGACATTTTTATAAAGGCAATACAAAAAAGAGGACATAATGTAATAACAAAAGAAGGAACTAAAGTAGTAATAGATTCTGTTCAATTAAGTATAGGTCTGAGAGAAAGATTAAAAAGAACAATCGTCAAAGGTACGCACTGGGATTCTACAGAATTAAATCCTTCTAATATTTTATCGTTAAGATTAGATGCGTACCCTGCATCAGAATGGACAGATACAAATACTAGCAAATTAGAAGATAAAATTCCTAATATAATTGCCAAATTAGAATTACAAGCTGTTGTAGAAAAAAGAAGAGCTATTGAAAGAGAAATTTGGCATACAGAATACGAACGCCAGCGAAAAATTGAGGAAGATCTTAAAGCCCGAAAAGAACAAGAAATAAATAAAACTAAAAAGTTATTTTCAGATGCTGAAAAATTTGAAAAAGCAACAATATACCGAAACTTCATAGCAGCAACAGAGCAAAATGCAATCAAAGAAAACAATCTAACAGAAGAACTAAAAGAATGGATAAAATGGGCAAATGAAAAAGCTGATTGGTTTGATCCTTTCACAAATAAAAAAGATGAGTTACTCAATGATAATGATAGAGAAGAATTCCATAAACCAAAACAAACCAATAATAATTATTATAGATACTGATACTATAAATTAGGAATTAATGCTTTATAATTGCAGAATAAAATAGCCATTTTAGGTTGGCGAAAGTTGATAACACAGAAGATCATAATTTATAAAATTTCAAGATGTTGTACCTCATTTGTACCTCAAACCTATTACGCCCTTTAAAATCAATAAACCAATATTTCTGTATCGGAAAGTAAACTACCTTAACAATAGGAAGCCAAGAGAAACAATAAAAAAATAAATCCCTTGTAAACTCGCGGCTCCCGTCAATTTATATTTTCCGATAGTTTCTTATCTTACAGCTGCTAATACTCGGAGTTGTATTGAGTATTTATTGATTATATAGGTGTCCTTTTAAACTCAATAAATAATCAATAAAATGACAATAACTATTCGCAATCGAGGATTGATTAAGAATTAAATAAATAATTTGTAGCAGTTATTAATCTTACATTTTTCTTTTTTCTACAGGGTATTTCTAGTATAATATTTTATCTTTGGTGATTAAAATTTATAAATAGTACAACAATGCAATTCAAATTGGATAAAACATTTAGCATTAAGCATCTTTTTGCAATTTCTATAGTTGTAGGCTTTATTGTTTTTATCTTGACAAGTTTTTATAAAGAAAAACAGTTTACTCAACAAATAGCAAATTCTACAGGATCTGTCGTTGAAAATGGATATCAAACGAAACGAGTGGATGGATATAAGTACATTCGTCCAATAATGTTTGTAGTTGATGATTCTGAATCAGAACAACTTTCAGATTTAAAGCAACGTATCACATCAATAATTGACAAATATAAAAACGTTGGCGAAGTTAATAATGCTTCAGTTTACTTAAAAGAGTATGGAAATAATTATTGGTTAACTGTAAATGATGATGTTAAATATGATCCAGGCTCACTATTTAAAGTTCCTGTGCTTATTACAATTCTAAAAATGAACGAGCTACATCCAGGATTTTTAGATAAATCTATTAAATATTCTGAGACTGTCAATGCAGGAAAAAATATTGCATATGCTGATAAGTCTATTAAGCTAGGAAACACCTATACCATAAGAGAATTATTGACATATATGATCAAATATTCTGACAATAATGCCACCATAGTATTAGAGAAAAATATGGACTCTTCTGTTTTACAAAAATTATTTAAAGATATTGGACTTGAAGTACCCAATATATATGCTAGTCAATATTTATTTAATGCCAAAGGATACTCATATTTCATGCGAATAATATATAATGCTGGGTATTTATCATTTGAAGACTCTGAATTTGCCGGTGAGCTTCTTGGTGAAAGTAATTTCAAAGATGGAATTCTTAAAGGTTTACCATCTAATGTGAGAGTTGCACATAAATTTGGCGAGTCAGGTACTCCGATTGAAAAACAATTGCATGAGTCAGCATTAATTTATTTGAACAATAAAACCTATCTATTAACTATAATGACTAGAGGTAAAGATAATGCAAATTTATCCAAATTGATGGCTGAAATATCACAATTGGTTTACAATCAAATGAATACTAACTATATTTCTATGTTATAGATATTAGATTAAACTAAAAACCATCCCTGCGAGAATGGTTTTTTGAAATAATTATTTTATAGTAAGACACATCAACTTTTTCATTTTTTCACTTGAACTATTAGAACTATAAATAGACCAACCCAAAGCTATTGTTGAAACTACTAAAGCGGCTATTGAAATATAGTTTTTCTCTAGTCCAAAAATCATCCCCCCTAATTTCAAATACTTTCTGTCAGTATATGAATTTCTACCTGACTGAGTAATTCTATACTAGTTGGTGTATCTATCTTCATTATAAAAAGTCTCACCTGCTTTATCTAAAAATTCTAACTCAGCATTTACAATTTCATTAGATAATTTAGTGTCATTGGTTATCTGAGCAAATGTCAATCTACCGGCTATATCATCCATATCTGGCCTAAAATCTTGCTGATCCTTATTAAATCTAACTGATACGCGTAAAAGCATTAACTTTTAAAAGTAATTGAAAATCTAAAAATAGTTACAAAAGTTTCTGAAGGCAATAGATTTTGTGCTTCTATTCATACCTCAAAAGGACTTGAAGCAACAAATGTTTTAGTTATAACTAAAACAAATAACCAACTATTAAAATGGTTTGAATTTCAGAACTTTATTAATAATACAGCTGATGATTTTAGACTTGGATATGTAGCCTTAAGCAGAGCAAGGCAATTATTATGTATAACTAGTTTACAAAAGCCATACAAAGAAATAATTAATAAATTAAAAACCCTTAATATCACTGTGTATTAATTCTAAAATTTTGCAGTTTTAAATTAATATTATTGAGCATTTATTGAGTCCCCTCTAAACACCCTTATAGACAGTGGGTGCATTACATTTTGCGTTGGAAAGTAACCACATTTAAATTCCGGCATCCCAACTTTTAAACACAATTTTTACCCTACTTTGGTTTGGTTCTTATTATAGATTAATCTATAGTCAGTCTATAGTTAGTCTATAGTCACTCTATAAAAAACATTATTTTTTATAGAGTGACTATAGAGTTAGCATAGATTGTTTATAAATTTATATAGAAAAAGCTTCCTATCTAATCCGAAAATGATTACTTTTATGCCACTAAACGTTAGATAGTTATCTTATGGCACGTATAAATGACAAACGACAATTTAGAGGCGCGATTGGCAACGTAGTATTCAAGACGCTTGACGGAAAAGAGATAGTACAAAGCAGACCGTCCAGGCTAAAGCAAACTGCGGGCACTAAAATAAGTAGCTCCGAGTTCCAGCAATGCAGTACCTGGAGCAGGCTATTACGGGAAGGGCTTGACCCCTTTTTACTCGGGCGTACGGATAGTTATATGTACCGCCGTTTTACAGGCGCGTTTTATAATGCATTGCAAACTAATGAAGACTTACCAAAAGGAGCTCGCACGCCTCTCAATGCTGATATGACTGATCTTGCCGGATTTGAGTTCAATGCCCACTCCCCTTTTGAGTACTATTTTACACCTCCAATTTCTGCCGAATTGGATGAACAACGGCAGGTTACCATTAGCCTACCCGCATTTAACCCGCAAGCTGATATGCGCTTCGCGGAATATACCCATAAAGCAGAATTGCTGCTGTATGTTTATGCTACCAACCTTCAAACCAACGCTGCCCTAACAGAGGATTACACGGTCATTGATTTAAATCAAAATACCGCTTTATTGTCGGGAATAAACTGGACCAGCTGTCCAATGCCTGAAGGGTGTTTTATGCTGGTATGCGCCAAACTGATGTATTATAACGTCAATAAGTTTTCGGCGAAAGACTATGTAAACAGTAGCCAATTAAGTCCCGCTGTAATTGTCGGGGCGTTTCGTAATGGTCAGTAATACATAATCCTAAATAGTGATATGAAACTTATAATTCTGCTCCTTATACCTGTAGTTGCGCTTTCACAAGTCAATCTCAAAGATTACCCAAACTATCTAGGGAATGACCTTGGGGTACAGTATACTCCCAAAGCTACGACTTTTAAAATCTGGGCGCCCAAAGCATCACAGGTAACCTTACGACTATATGCTACCGGAATTGGAGGACAAACCTTGGAAACCATCGCGTTGAAAAAAGAAGCAGATGGCATTTGGCAAACTCTAATTTCAAAAGACCTCAAAAACACGTATTACACGTTCCAGGCTATGCAGGATGGTAAACTTTTTTTGGAATCACCTGATATCTATGCGAAAGCAGTTGGCCTGAATGGCAAGCGTGGAATGGTCGTAAATTTGGACGAAACCAATCCGAAAAATTGGGATAACGATAAAGGCCCGATTGTGAAAAATGCCACCGACATTGTTTTATACGAATCGCATATCAGAGATTTATCAATTGATGCCAACTCGGGAATTATCCGTAAAGGAAAGTTCTTAGGCGTTGTAGAAACCGGAACTAAAAGTGCGGAGGGATTATCTACAGGGTTGGATCATTTAAAAGAACTCGGCATCACACACCTACATCTGCTGCCTGTTTTTGATTTTAATTCGATTGATGAATCTAAACCCGATGTAAAACAGTACAATTGGGGCTATGATCCGCTAAATTATAATGTCCCCGAAGGCAGTTATTCCAGTAATGCCAAAGATGGAACTATTCGCATAAGGGAATTCAAGGAAATGGTTCAGGCATTGCATGATAATGGAATTGGGATTATTATGGATGTTGTTTACAATCATACTTCGGGACGCGACAGCGGATTCAACCAGTTTGCTCCCAACTATTTTTACAGGCAAAATGCAGATGGAACATACTCTGATGCGACTGGCTGTGGAAATGAAATTGCTTCTGAAAGAGCTATGGTGCGAAAGTTTATGATTGAATCGGTAGCCTATTGGGCTAAAGAATATCATATAGATGGCTTTCGATTTGATTTAATGGGCGTTCATGATATAGAAACGATGAACGAAATCAGTGCTGCATTGCATAAAATAAATCCGTCTATTTTTATTTATGGCGAAGGCTGGACCGCTGGGGCTAGTCCGCTCGCCGAAAACCTCAGGGCAGTTAAAAAGAATGTTTACCGGCTACATAACATCGCTGCATTTAGTGATGATATCCGGGATGGTTTGCATGGTCCGTATGATAAGGTTAAAGAAACCGGATTCGTAGGAGGTAAAACCGGAACGGCAGAAAGTGTGAAGTTCGGAATTGCAGGAGCAGTTTCGCACCCGCAGATTAATTACAAGGCCGTAAATCATTCTGATGCTCCATGGGCTGCTGAACCTTCGCAAAGCATTAATTATGCTTCCTGCCACGATGACAATACATTATTTGACCGACTTAAAATTGCCAATCCTGATGCCACTGAAGAAGATTTAATTAAAATGGATAAACTGGCGCAATTGGTCGTATTTGTTTCACAAGGGGTTCCTTTCATCCATTCGGGTGCTGAAATGCTGCGAACAAAACAAGGCGTGGCAAACTCCTATAAGTCTCCTGATAGTATTAATGAAATTGACTGGAGCAGGAAATCAAAATACCAGAATGTTTTTACTTATTATAAGTCGCTGCTTGCTATGCGCAAAAACCATCCGGCGTTCAGAATGCCTACTGCGGAAATGATTCGTGAACATCTAAGGTTTGCGGATAGCACCGATCCTTCGGTAATCCAATTCCAGATAAACAACAATGCCAATGGCGATTCGTGGAAAGATATCCTTATCGTTCTAAATGGTGATAAATCCGCTAAGAGCATTACCCTTCCGGATGGCAACTGGACAGTAGTTACGAATGGAGATGTTGTAAATGAAAAAGGACTTGAAATAGTTAACGGCACAATAAACGTTAGCCGGATTAGTGCTTTGGTGCTGTATAGATAAACTTTGGGATTAGTAGAAAAGTAACCAATGATGAATTATTAGATACTATTTTTGCGAATTTCCGTGTCAGGAAATAGTTATTGACAGTTTTCTAATTTTCTTATTAACATTGCTTTATTTTCCTATATTTAAAATCTAAAAAGTATTTCTTGACGTAGATAAAATCAAACAAAACAAACTATTATGCGCTTCTTAAAAAATACAATCGTTCTATTTTCTGCTCTTTTATTTATACAATGCAAAAACAATAATAAAGAGATTGTTTCTTCAACTTTTATTGATAGTTTGATAACGAATTACAAAACACCAAAAGAAATTGTTTTAAATAAAGAAGAAATGTTATTTTGGAAAAGCAGAATTAAAAATGAAGATTTTGATATGGTTAACAGAACTAAATATGCATCTACTTTAGTCACTCGTTTTACTTTATTGGGTGATATAACAGATGTGAAAAAAGCGGATAGTCTGTTATTGAAAGTAGAAGAATTATTCAACAATAAAGAAGCCGGACCATTTTTATCATTGACGTACAATGCGATTATGCAACATCATTTTAAAGAAGCAAATGATTATTTACAAAAAGCAAAAGGTATTGGTATAAAAAATGCAGAAAATTATGCCGCTACTTTTGATGTTGATTTTGAACTTGGAAACATTAAAAATGCCTCTGAAAATCTAGAAAAGATGGAATATAAAAATGAGTATGGTTACCTGTTCAGAAAATCAAAGATGGAGCATTATAATGGTAACCTTGATGAGTCTATAACTAATATGCAAAAAGCGGGCATTTTGGTAACAGCTAATCCCTCCTTACAAAGCACAGTTTTATCAAATGTTGGCGATTTATATTCGCATCAAGGTAAATTCAATCTAGCTTACGATTCCTATAAGAAAAGTTTACAAGTAAATAGTGCCGATTTGCATAGTTTAATGGGAATAGGTTTGATTGCTTTGGCTAATAACAATACCGCCTTAGCCAAAAAAATATTTGAATTTGTACAAACCAAAACAAAATCTCCTGATCCCTTGTATAAACTAATTTTGGTTGCCCAGCAAAAACAAAATAAAGTTGAAGAATTAAAATACGCCAAACAATTCGAAGCCGTGGTAACGGATTCTATATATGGAAATATGTATACTAAATATTTAATTCAATTATACACCGGAAGTTTAAAAAATCCATCAAAAGCAGAAACTTTAGCCAAAAAAGAATTACTAAATAGAGCAACACCACAAACTTATTCTTGGTATGCCTATTCCTTGTTAGCCAATAATAAAGGTAACGAAGCCAATACCATTTATAAAAAATATATTTCCGGAAAACCGCTTGAAGCATTGGAGTTATATTATATGGGGAAACTTATGGAAGCTAATAAAAAAGGATACAATGCTAAAGAGTTTTATAAAGCTGCCAACGAAAATTTTTATGATTTAAGTCCAAATATTGCCAGAGATTTAAAGTCTAAATTAGAAGAATAGTTTTTAAAATAAATCCGAAAGTCTCTATCTATTTTTAAAACTCAACTAAAAAATATTCGTTCAATTGTCCAGTACGTTGCAATCAAGAATATTATTGCTGATATCGGAATAACAATATATTTTCTATAATAGGGTTTGTCTCCAAAAAACTTTCCTAACAGAAAATAAGCAACTAAAATAACTGAAATTTGTCCTAACTCTACGCCTACATTAAACATTAAAAGCGAACTTAAAAAAGATTTTTGTGGCAATCCTAAACCACTCAAAACACTTGCAAAACCCATTCCGTGAATTAACCCAAAAAGAAATACAATTCCTATTCTAGAGGCTTTCAAATTTGAAGACAGTATATTTTCCAAAGCCACATACATAATTGAAATCGCAATAATGGGCTCAACAATATAACTTGGCGGATTGATAACCTGATACATAGATAATCCTAAAGTAACCGTGTGGGCAACTGTAAATGCTGTAGCCTGAAGCAAAACTGGCTTTAGCTTTGGATTTAATAAAAACAAACTCAATACAAATAAAATATGATCAATTCCTAGCGGAATTATATGCTGAAATCCAAGTTTTATGTAAAGTAAAATAGTGTCTTTGCCAGACATATCTTCGAGGTCTACAACTGCAACATGAGCATTGGCGGTGTGAGAAAATAAAACAATAAAGAAAAATAGTAACCCTATTTTAATTAAATTAGTTTTTGATATTTGGTATTTCATTTGGATAGTAGTATTGTAGTTTATACGATTTTATTTTAAAAGAAGATTTGTTTTCGAAAAATAATTAATAATCTTCATTTTAAAATCACCAAATTTATGCGTATCTATACCAACAATAGATTCATTTTAGCAAACCATTCTACATCTATTTTCAAAATTTGTTATAAAAATTTTATTACTTCACAACAATTTTCCTAACTAAACTTTTTCCATCAGAAATTATTTTTGCTAAATAAATCCCAGCAGTTAAATCAAAGTGTAAAGTCGTTTCTCCATTAAAATTTTGCTCAAAGACCTTTTGTCCCAATGTAGAAAATACTTCAATTTTCGTAGCTGTTGAAATTCCGTAAATTGTAATATTATCTTTTGTTGGGTTTGGATACAGCACCACTTTCGCAGCATCAAAATTGGTGGTTGCTAGAGGCGCAGACCAAGTCTGTCCATAGTTGGCACCAAAAACATAATCTACTAAAGTTGGATAATCTATAAACGGATTTCTATTCATTTGCCAAGTGTAAATGTAGTTGTTTCTGTTTAATTCAAAATCATCTCTTGGGTCGGTTTGATTCCATGTCAATAACGTAGCTAAATCGCCTATTTGACCTATGATTGTCTCTTGTGGATTTCCATTTACAACGTTCAAACCGTTGTATCGAACTGCCATATAAAAACACGCACGGGCCACATCACCTTTCCAACTGCTGGTTGGTGTAGCTACCGGTCCATTGTAATCAACACCATAATTTCTGTTGTTTCGGGAAGAATTTTCCTGACCGTCAACCGCTCTTAAATGATGCGCATCCGATAATCCGGCACCAATATCATCAGGTCCTGTTGAAGACCAAACACCAATACCGTGAGGAGGCAGATTATAGGAATCGCCAAAATTGCCTCTTGACTGACAATAAATGTGTTCTCTGTTCCATTTCCCGACGATACTGCTTCCTGTTTGATAATCAATTTTAGAGCGAGGCTGTTCTGTGTAAATTAGCCAAACCTGATTGCTATTTTCCGGGTTTTGATCCGCTGTTTTTAATATGTCTATAATATCGCCATAGGTATGCGCCCTTACCACAGCCGGATTAGCTATAATATTCTGAATCGCCTGCTTTAAAGTTGCTCCCGATTTTCCTTCTAAAGAGGCATAGTAACCTACAGGTGCTGTACTCGAAATATTTCCGTAGGTCGGATTCGCTGGCGTACCAAAAGGCAATGTAAAAAAGTTGATATCATTAACTCTGATTATACTGTTATTATTGAGTACAATATAAGTAGATGGAACAGTTCCAATGGTAAGTTTCATTTCTTCATCACCATCATTAGTGCCATCATTCAAAATTTGAATTACGGTTGACGCTGTTGATGTTCCGGATGGAATAGTAATGTTCAGATTTCCTGTAAAATCGGCTGCGTTAAACGAACCATTAGTAAGTGTTATCGAGAAGTTCAAATCAGAAGTTACAGCAACATCTGTTGTAAAAGTAATAATTATGCTTTGCCCTTCAGAAATAGGGCTTAGAGGATTTGTAGTTGTCGTGATTCCGTTGTAAATAATTCCGGTGCCATCATTGTTGGCTCTTGGTGTTGGTGCTTTTACTTCATAAGTTCCATCTGATTTTCTTTGTATGGATTGTGTTGCTGCTAATCCGTTTACATTTTCATTATAACTTACAGTTTCCCCAAACGCAGTCATTAAAGCTGTCGCCGAAGTTGTTCCGCTATTGCTATACACTAAAGCATCAATCAAATTGGTAGAAGTTCCCGCTGTATTAGTTGGAAAATCAGTCGCATCGCCTAAATAAATGGCAACTCCATCAGGACCGTTTTGAATGGTAGCTTGCGGTATAGTATACGATGCTGCTGGATTCACTAATGGATTTCCTAAAAGAATATTTCCATTACCATCAGTAACTAAACCGTCTAAATCAACAGCATAATAACTAAGATTGGTCAATCCCGATGCGCTTCCATTAAAGAAAACCAAAACGTAACCATCTAATGCAAAAAAAGGTGATGCTGATTTTAATTCTATAAATTCTTTGGTATCCGTAGATGGTGTATCTGGATCGATTTCATTAATAACTATTTGGGCATTACTTACAGAAAAAGCAGTAAACGCCATAAGGAGCAGTAATTTTTTAAACATCATTTTTAAATTGTGGACGACAAATATATTTATAAGAAAAAGTAAAACATAATTAGGCTGCTGAATTAACTATAATAAAGTCCGAAAGCTGATTTAATACGGAAAAAACTTAAAAAATAGTAATCCTAAACTTTCAAAAACTAAACTGTGTTTTTTAATACAATTACACTATTTTTACATCATCAATCTTTAGCAGTGTTAGAACTTTTTGGATATATCGGAGCTTTATTTATTGGTATAGTATTAGGAATTACCGGTGGCGGAGGTTCGATACTAACGGTTCCTATATTGGTTTATATTCTAAAATATGATCCAACAATCGCTACGGCCTATTCCTTATTTATTGTTGGAACTACCTCTGGATTTGGTACTTTTCAGAACTTTAAAAAAGGGCTTGTTGCTCCAAAAACAGCTTTGCAATTTGCCATTCCTTCGGTGATTGGGGTTTATATCACGCGGAAGTTTATTGTTCCCAGAATACCAGAAACTCTATTTTATTTTGGGGCCATTCAATTATCAAAAGCTACTTTTTTGATGTTGATTTTTGCAGTTGTTATGTTTATGGCTGCCTATTCGATGCTAAAGGATAAAAAAGAAAATGAGCTTGCTGTTTATGAAACTAAATCTGTTGTACTTGTTGTTATCCAACTTTTTTTTGTTGGGATTTTAATTGGATTGATTGGTGCCGGCGGCGGTTTTTTAATCATTCCTGCTCTATTGAAATTTGCCAAATTACCCATGAAGACAGCCATTGGTACTTCATTGTTTGTAATTACCATTAATTCATTAATTGGATTTACTGGTGATGTTCAGAATATGGAAATCGATTGGGCATTTCTGATTTCGTTTACAACTTTTTCGGTGATTGGGATTTTTATTGGTCTTTATATTCAACACTATATTAATGAAAAGCATTTAAAAAAAATATTTGGATTTTTTGTTTTGATAATGTCATTCTTTATTCTTTACAAAGAACTTTTATCATAAAGTATTCTAAATTCATTGATTACTTTTGTAGCTATACATTAATTTTGCCTAAACTTATATTGTTATGAAAATTGAACAAATATATACTGGATGCATTGCCCAAGCAGCTTATTATCTTGAAAGTAATGGTGAAGCCGCAATCTTTGACCCACTGCGCGAAGTCCAACCTTATCTGGATAGAGCCAAGAAAGATAATGCCAGAATTAAATACATTTTTGAAACTCATTTTCATGCTGATTTTGTCTCTGGACATTTAGATTTGGCACATAAAAGTGGTGGTGAAATTGTATATGGCCCAACAGCAAATCCTGAATTTAAAGCTATCATTGCGACCGATAACCAAGAGTTTAAGGTGGGCAATTACACAGTCAAAGCGATTCATACTCCCGGACATACATTAGAGAGTACTTGTTATCTTCTTATTAATGAAAATGGGGAAGACTATGGAATTATTACTGGAGATACTTTATTCATTGGTGATGTTGGTCGGCCAGATTTGGCTCAAGAGATGGCAGATGATTTAACACAGGAAAAATTGGCTGGTTATCTTTTTGATTCGTTACGAAATAAGATTATGCCGTTGGCTGATGATTTGATTGTATATCCAAGTCACGGTGCAGGAAGTGCCTGTGGTAAAAACATGAGCAAAGAAACTACCGATACTTTGGGCAACCAAAAAAGAACGAATTATGCGTTGCGGGCTGATATGACTAAAGAAGAATTTACCAAAGAATTGTTAGATGGTTTGGGAGCTCCGCCAGCGTATTTTCCTCAAAATGTGATGCTAAATATCAAAGGATATGACAGTTTGGACAGCATTATTGAAAAGAGTAATATCGGTCTTTCGCCAAGAGAATTTGAAGCCGTTGCCAATCAAGGTGATGTTGTGGTTTTAGATGTCAGACATGAAGATGACTTCGTAAAAGCGCATATTCCGAACTCTATTTTTATTGGTGTTCAAGGAAATTTTGCCCCATGGGTTGGTTCAATGCTGCGCGATGTTAACCAAAAACTATTGCTAGTTATTCCGGAAGGAAGAGAAGAAGAAACTATAACAAGATTATCCCGTGTTGGTTTTGACCATGTTTTGGGTTATCTTCAAGGTGGTATTGAGGCATGGAAAACAGCCGGTTTCGAAACAGATGACATTCATTCTATTTCACCTGAAGCCTTTGCGAGCGAAATACATTCAGAAAGCATAGTGGTTGACGCCAGAAAACCAGGTGAATATGAAGCTGAACATGTTGAGAATGCCTTGAACATTCCTTTGGATACCATTAATGAAAACTTTCAAAGCGTTCCAAAAGGAGATGATTTCTTTTTGCATTGTGCTGGCGGGTATCGTTCTGTAATTATGGCATCAATTTTAAAATCGAGAGGCATCCATAATCTTATCAATGTTGAAAAAGGAATTAGTGGTATTAAACAAACCAATGTGAGTTGCACAAAATTTGAGTGCCCATCGACAAAAAAATAAATCAAAAAAAAGTTAAATAACTGATTATTCAATAACCAAATTAAATACATTTGCATTCTTTAAAAATTTAAAACAAAAAAATGAAAAAAATAATTCTTTTAGTAGCTGTTGGCGTAGTTTTGTTTTCATGCAAGAACTTAGGTCAAGGTGAATATCAAATTACAGGAACTGTAAAAGGAATGAAAACAGGTTTAGTCTTCCTTCAAAAACAAAGTGCAATGGGCATGGGACCACAAGCTATCGATACTGTAAAAATTGTTAATGGAAAATTTGAAATCAAAGGAAAAACAGCAGAACCAGAAATTAGTTTCATCCAAATTGATAAGGTAAACGGTAAAGTTCCTTTCATTCTTGAAGGTGGTGAAATTGAAATTACTGTTGATAAAGACAGTCTATTCAAATCTAAATTAGCTGGCACATACAGTAATGAAGAGTTTTATAAATTCAATGATGAGTCTACTAAAATTCAAAAAAAATTACAAAAAAACGTTATGGCTTTTCAAATGAAAAATATGCCAGTAATGAATGACGCTCAGAAAAACAATGATACGGTTACAATGAACCGATTGAGAAAAGAATATGAAGTAGTTCAAAAGCCGATGACTGATTTCACTTTTGGTTACCCAAAAACACACCCAAAATCATTTATCAGTGTTTTGATTGTTCAAATGATGTCTAACAATCCTAAATATGCTAAAGATATCGATGGTTTATACAACTCACTTGATGAATCCTTGAAAAAAACAAAACCAGGAAAAGCAGTTAAGCTAAACATAGACAGTTTAAAAAAAAAGCCAGCACTAAAGTAGTTCGAGTTGGTCAAGTAGCCCCCGATTTTAAAGCCCCAACTCCTGAAGGGAAGTTAGTGTCTTTAAAGGAAAGTTTAGGCAAAGCCACTTTAATTGATTTTTGGGCATCATGGTGTCCACCGTGTAGACAAGAAAATCCAAATGTTGTAGCGCTTTACAATGATTTTCACAGTAAAGGATTGAATATTATAAGTGTCTCATTGGATGAATTCGCCGATAAATGGAAGCAGGCTATTGAACAGGATAAATTAACCTGGACACAGGTTTCTAATTTGAAAGAGATGAAAGATCCAATTG
>JAYTGH010000061.1:0-2662 GCA_043733645.1 Flavobacterium sp.
CCTATAAATCTGCCAAAACAAAATTATGGGAGCCGGTGCAATTGGATATCTGGCGTGGTAAAACAGGACTGAGCAAAGAAAGCCACCTGGTAGAATACGATGCCGATCATTATTTAATTAAAGAAGAAATGACGCACTACGGTGCTAAGAAAGTTATTGTAAAAAATAAGGTTACCGGGAAGATTGAGGAGAAGGTGATTGGGTAGAAAACATTTTTTAGCAGAAGAAAAAGATCCATCGTTATACTGTAAAGATAATAGCATTGACCCGGACGATTCAGGAGTTACTGGCAAAAACAACTGCTTTTGATTAACTTTGAACAAATCAACACAAAAGATTGAAAACACATCATAAAATAATTAATGGCGATAGCAGACAAATGACATTATTGCCCGACAATTCTGTTCATTTGATTATTACCTCACCACCCTATTGGCAATTAAAAGACTATGGAACAGAGAACCAAATTAGATTTCATGACAATTATGAAAATTACATCAATAACCTTAATTTAGTTTGGAAGGAGTGTTACCGTACGCTTCACAATGGATGCAGGTTATGTGTGAATATTGGTGATCAGTTTGCAAGGGCTATAATTGCAAAAAAGCTTGATAGGAAAACTATTGTTTATAAAGTGAATCTGAAATTTCTTCCTTTCTTAAAAGAAAAACCGGAAGTGTACCATCAAGATTTAAACTTTGACTGGAAATTTTATTTTGGCGTTTCCCTATCGGGTCGGGCTTTCCGTTCCAATCTTTTTTTCGTTCCTCAAAAAAGGACTTTCACTTCAATCCCTAATGCGGCGTAATTATGAAAGAAAGTTTAGTTCAATGGACATTATTGCAAAACTTAGATTTTCTTTCAAAATCTCTTGACTTTCCAATAGCAGTTAAGAAAGGCCAAGAAATAACTACTGACTTTGGAAGAATAGATTTCATTCTTGAAAGTTTTCAAAAAAGTCATTTAATAGTTGAATTAGAAACTATTCTTGACACAAAATCTAAAAGAGATTATTGTTTTAACCAGATCTTAAATTATAAAAATATTAGCTATTCAAACAATACAGAGTATTGTATTTTATTTGCAAACGAAACAAATCAAAAATCAAAGTCTTTAGTTAACGATTTTGGAATTGCAAATGGCGTTTTGGTAAAAACATATTCGATAATTGATGTTAAAAAACTTTACGTTTCAACGGTTGAAACATTAAGCTTAAGTTTTGGATTATCATTACCAAAACCTGCCAACTATACAATTTGTTTTTTACGTTGGCTTAATAAGATTTTAAAACCATACAAGGATTTTGGAAAACAAATTCTTAGCGAAAAAGATTTAGCTTTCTACTTTACTTCGGCTAAAACTACAAATTTCAAATGCTACCTAAAACTTGCTGTGGACTTTGAAATGCTTTATGAAATAAAAGGAGGATATACATTAACGGCAAATGGATTCGAGTACATTCAGAATTTTAATCCAGACATTGATTTTGCAAATAACCTTTCCTCAATTGATTTAACCAATGAACAGAAAAAAATTTTATTAAGAGTAATAACAAATGGTTATTGGTCTGCTCACAAAGTAAACATTTATTGGTTTCTTAGATTTTTAGAAGTTACCAATGGGGAATGGTTACCAAACGTAAAATCATTTGAGAAACATAAACTTGATTTGGTAAATGGTCTATTCAGTGTAAGCTATCTTTCAAGAACTATGTATGAGTTTTTAAATTTCGCTTGTAATTGGTGTATGGAGTTAGGTTTAGTTGACAGAATAAAAACAGCTACGAACTACGATAAAATCTATCTCACACCACTAGGAATCGAAATCAATAATATTTTCAGTTTAGACCTGCAATTGAAAAAGAATAGGCTTAATCTCAACTTTAAATATCTCGACTAATGTCAACAGAAGTAATTTCAGAAGTATTAAAAAATAACCCTGAAATTCTCAATGAATTAGGAGAAAGACTTTACGCTAAAATCACTGAAGTTGTAATCCCTGAATGGACGGAAGCATTTAGTCAAATAACAAAACAAGACTGCTATGATTATGTTTATGAAGTTACCGTGCCACGAACTTTTGATGGCTTTATAACTGAAAAATCTGTCGTAAACGACTTGCTTGCGAAACAATTTCCTGAAGTAATTTTTGAAGAATCCGATTCCGATTTAGACCATTCAGGAGATGTAGATTATATTGGCAAAGTGGGCGGCAAAGCATTTGGTATTCAAATAAGACCAGTAACGGCAAACTCAAACTTTGCCAATTATAACTTGTCTGAAAGAATGCAGGCAAACTTTCAGGAGTTTGAAGAAAAGTATGGCGGAAAAGTATTTATCATTTTTTCTTCCAAAGTAGGTAACAAAAAGGAAGTCAAAAACAAAGAAGTTATTCAGGAAATTGCTGCTGAAATAGAACGGCTAAAATAAAAATTGACAAGAGTGTCATATACCCGTTCGATTTGATTCAATAGGAGGCGGCACATTAGTAGCCAAATGTATTTTTATCTTACTTTTAAATCACACTCTCCTCACCCCCAACCCCTCCTCATCACTACAATGCATATACCCGTCTTTTAAAATAAATCCACCGGCAACAAGGTCGCTGCTCAGGTCAAAACTTCCATCAAGGTCAAGGTATTTTGTGTTGCTGCAGCTAAAGG
>JAYTGH010000062.1:0-2656 GCA_043733645.1 Flavobacterium sp.
ACTTTAAATTTAAATAATGTTGAGTTCTTCAAAATCGGAAATGTTGTCGAATCAGGAGAATTAACCATTAATAATTCATCATTCACAATTCATCATTACAGAGATGTTTGGTTCAAAACCTCTTTCCTACTCGACCAAAAACAAACCAAAAACAACAAATCCAAAGAGCGTTTTGATAATTATGCGAATACAAAATTGGAATATAAATTCCCCGTTCATTTCACAGGAAAAAAACCGGAAATAGACAATTCTAAACCACGTCTAAAAGCAGCTATTATTCGTGAAAAAGGAAGTAATTCCGAACGTGAAATGGCAAATGCCTTATATATAGCTGGCTTTGATGTAAAAGACATTCACATGACCGATTTGATTTCGGGAAGAGAAAATCTAGAAGATATTCAGTTTATTGGTGCCGTTGGCGGATTCTCAAATTCAGATGTATTAGGTTCAGCAAAAGGTTGGGCAGGCGCTTTTAAATTCAACGAAAAAGCAAACACTGCTTTAAAGAACTTCTTCAAAAGAGAAGACACACTTTCAGTCGGAATTTGCAACGGCTGTCAATTATTCATGGAATTGGAATTAATAAATCCAGAACATAACGTCCACGGAAAAATGCAGCATAATGAAAGTCAAAAACACGAAAGCATTTTTACATCTGTTAAAGTTCAAGAAAATAATTCTGTTATGCTGAAAACCTTAGCAGGAACTACTCTTGGCGTTTGGGTTTCACACGGCGAAGGAAAATTTAATTTGCCCGAAACAGAAAATCAATATACTATTGTTGCAAAATATGGATACGAAAGTTACCCAGCCAATCCAAATGGTTCCGATTATAACACAGCAATGCTATGCGATAAAACAGGCAGACACTTGGTAATGATGCCGCATATTGAACGTTCAACTTTTCCATGGAACTGGGGCTATTATCCAAGCGATAAGAAAGATGAAGTTTCGCCTTGGATTGAGGCGTTTGTGAATGCAAGAATCTGGTTAGAGAAATAAAATATACTATTCCTCTCCTTTGGAGGGGTGTCCGAAGCTTGAGTTTATTCCGATTCTTCGGGAGGGTGGCTATTCTCGTATCAACATTTTCCATAATTAATCTGTTCATAACTAATAGCAACGCAACGATGTGTGACATAGAATAGTTTTATTTTTATTCAAAGTAAACCTGAAAATTATGAAATCAAGAAATATAATGCTTGTTGCCTTATTATTTGTAATAAACAGCTTCGCACAAACTAAAATTGAAACTAAAGACGGAATTCATTACATCACTAACAGTATTGATTACCCAATAACAGGCACCTATTTGTTTCAAGGTGCTGAGCCTGTTGTGGAATTAAATGCCGGTGGAGCAGGTTTTTATCAATTGCATGAAATAGCCAAAAGAGCAATAATTTGGGGAATAGAATGTGACGAAACAGGAGCACCAAAATTCAACAAAGGATTTGATAGTGCTGCCTATACACTTTGGTATCAATATACAAGTCCAGAATCCGATGATGATAAAGATTGGACCGCTGTCGAATTTACCATTCATTTCAATACTTTAAAAATGTTTATTCAAGGAGAACGAAGTAAAGACTACACCGAAACAGCAGAGAAATAATTGAAAACATTCTATCACAAATAACAATAAATAAAGCTCTAAGTCAGTAGCTTTTTTTATTAAAATCTATAACCGAGAGTGGCTTGATACAACATATTTTTGTAACGAGGTGTATCCGATGTTCCGTCTCCATTATTGTTTTTCAAATCCCAAGCGGCTCTAAGTCCAAAGACTAAATGTTCAAAATTTAAATCTACTCCTCCAGTCAAACCATAGACGTTCTTACGAAGATTAGCATTACTAAACGACTGTTCATTTGTAGAAGAAAGAGTGTTGCCTTCAAATTTATCAGTTTGTTTTGACAAAAACGAAAACTGTGGACCAAATAAAATAGATACATTTTCTATGGGTTTAAAAACAGCTAAAAGTGGCACATCAATAAAACCTGTAGTTCTGGTCATCGAATAAGTACTTCCCAAATACGTCCCCGTTGATTTGAATCCCTTCTGCGAAAACAACAACTCCGGCTGAATCCCAAAATACTTTCCAATAGGAATAGAAACAAAACCTCCAACTGCAAAACCAAATTTTGATTCGGCTACAAAATCCTGCCCTTCACTATCATACACATTCGATAAATTGGCTCCCACTTTAACTCCAAAAAAAAGCGTTTCCCGATTGTCGGTTGTCCTTGTTTCCATCTCCCCGTTTTGTGCAACAACATTTGTTGCTGTCAATGTAATCATAACGATTACCAATATTGCATTTTTCATAGTTTTCAATTTAAGTTATATGTTCATTAAAACAATACTGTAAATTTCGATATACGACCTCAAACACTTCTTACAGAACTACACGTTTGATTTATATAATTATGGCGTGCCCCGCAGAAAGAGCGGGTCAGGCTGTCCGTTCTATCTTTTTACTGTTTTGTTACTGTAGATTTTATAAAGGCTACTCTACTTAAAACAGTAAAAAGGATGCCGCTTCCACCTGCCGGCAGGTTCCTCACGCTCTGGATTTTCATACACCAAAGAATACAAAACAAAAAATCCCATCAAATAAATGATGAGGCCTTTCTAAAAAAAGCCTTCCGGCAGGCAG
>JAYTGH010000063.1:0-7381 GCA_043733645.1 Flavobacterium sp.
TTTATTTTATAGGCTAAATCCATTATAGTCGGTTATACGTAACTAATTGAGCACCCCAATGTCCCTGAGAATGAAGAAACTCTTTAACTTACAGGTAGTATTACTTTTGTTGTTATCTCCATTAACCGGATTCGGATTTAATCTTTCGGTTACTGCTGGCAATGAGACCTGCTCTGGTAATGGTTCCTTAAACTTTACGGTTACGAACACAAACCCTGGCGGTTCTATACTATTCGTAATATACAAGCTACCCAATACGGCTACCCCTTATGCCTCTCAAACCGCTACTTTTCTTAACGGTCTGGCTGCCGCGGATTATCGTGTTATTGCCCGTGAAACAACAGGAAGTGGTACTACCACGCAACAACAGGATGTGACCATAGCCAGTTCGTTTACACCACTTAACTATACCGTACAATCACTCAATCAGGCGTGCTCTTCTACCAGTAATATTTCGGTATTAGTCAGCTCGGGAGCTGCGGCTAGTTATGCTATAATTTCGGGTCCGGCCTTATTTCCTCCACAAGCCTCCAACACATTCTCGGGACTGGCAGTTGGTGTTTATAAAGTTAAAGTTACCGATAGTTGCGGAAACTCGTTAGTGCAAACATTTACAGTAACACTCAACACTGCCAGGCTGACCGTTAACGACCCTGAGTTTAGTGATACCAACCCGTCTTCATGCAACATGGTTGTGATTACTAATACCATAACCGCAGCTGCAGGAACTGTAATTGGTTACCCTTTACAGCTTCATTATATACTACATCTACCTGGAGGCGCTAACCATATACAAACTAATTTAGCTACAGGCGATCCATCATCACAGAGCATCTCACAGACTATTCCCTATCTAATGAATCAGCATTATAACTATGATCTTATAATAACGGATGCCTGCGGGACAACCTATCCTACCGCAACTTTTGTGGTAGATAACGACATCCATTTAGCCCCTTTTATTTCAATTGTACCTTGTAATCAATTTTCTTTCTCACTTAATACTACGAAATTTGTAGGCTCGTATACTTTGCTGTTTACTGGTTTTCCTGCAAGTTTTAATCCTGCAGATTTCAATAATAGCTATCCCGGGCCTTATACACAACCTATTGTTTCTTTCGGCACAGGTACCCCTTCCGTCCCTATAGGCGATTATACTGTTAGTGCTACCGATACCTGTGGCAAAACCAACACAATACAGTTTACGATAGCACCATTAACTGCTCTTCCAACCATAGTAGGAATCAACAATGGCTGCGCAACTAATAATGGTAAAGTAGAGGCAATAATACCTGGCTATAGTATTGCAACAGCAATTATAACGGCCGCTCCTGCTGCTTATCCTTTTGCCTTGCCTAATAACGTGAGTTCAGCAATAAACAGCGTCGGTGCTTTGTATTTAAACCCTTTGCCAATAGGTGATTATACTATTGAAGTTACCGATAATTGCGGTGATATTATAGATCCGCTACTAGTTACCATTCCGCCATTTGTAAGTCGGGGAATAAACATTACGGTAGATCAAGGATGTGATATTGGCAAGGCCGGGGTAAATATAGCAAGTTATAATGGCAATCTTACTTCGGTAAGAATTACATCAGCTCCGGGAAGTTTTCCTTTTCCAATGCCCTATGATATTTCCTTTAATATTGTGGCCAATGGCAAATTATATATGGAAGGGCTCCCTTCCGGAAATTATACATTCAGCGCCACCGATAGCTGTGGTATTATCACAAACCAATCATTAGCAGTTAATGGTTATACTGTAACAAGCAGTACATTTTCTTTAATTGCCAATTGTGGTTCGTTTAACATACCGCTTAATTTTGTAGATAATCTAACTGGAGACATATTTGGACTTCAAAAACTATTGGACCCGGCTACCAATTTGTGGGGAAATCCCCTTACCGGCAATACCTATACGGAAGGAACGGCAATAAGCGATGACAATTCTTTTATACTGCAGAATAATGCCACGAACTTCAACCTTACTTTTAACGGCTTGTTTAGAATAGTACATTATTTTCGTTCCTATTACAATGGAAGTGACCTTAATAGTGGGGCAGTAACTACTCCGATAAAGAAGTGCTTTGAAATCTTGTCGCCTACACTAAGCTTTAATGATGCATTGGAAATTAATGATATTTCCCGTGTGCCTTGTTCAGCCAGTGGTAATTTAGATGTTATCTTGTTTACTAATGGTACCAATCCGTTGCACTTCCGCATTATCGAAAAAGATGGTAATCCGTTTGTAATTGATAACGGAACTTCTGATGTTTTTCTGAACATCGCTCCAGGCATTTATAAATTTGAGGTTCAGGACAACTGTGGCAATACAGTAAACCGTACCTACGATGTTTCGGATTTGGCTTCACTGGTTAGCATATATCCGGTGTGCGACCTCTTTCAATGTGCCTCAACGATAACCGGTAACGAAACTTTTGATTTGTCGTCTCAAAGTCCTCTTATACTTGCAGATCAATCACCAACCGAATATACCTTATCGTATTATATCTCGCAGGCAGATGCAGATAGTAATAGCAACCCAATAACTAATTTAACTGCTTTCAATCCAACTTCCAATCCTAAAACAATATACATACGGCTTTCATTTAACCAGTTACCCGCCTGCTACCAAACTGCTTCGTTTAATTTAATTATCGGACAAACACCTGTAATCAACCTGAACCCAGAATATTTGGAATGCAAAAGTCAGCCAATACTATTAGATGCTTCTGCGGGAAATTTGACAACTACTTCTTATTCATGGTCAACCGGAGCAAGTTCTCCATCTGTTACCGTTAGTGATATTGGTACCACTACCCTACACGTTACAGCAACCAACAGCTATGGCAGTTGCAATAGTCTACCTATTCAATGTGTATCTACAAAAGAAATCAGGATAACCATTGCCCAATTACCCCAAATAGACCATATAGATTCGCAGGACTGGACCGATAATGAAAACAGCATTACGATTTTTACGAGTCAACCCGGTGATTTTGAATATTCTATTGATGGTATTAACTTTCAAAATACACCAACCTTTACTAATTTAAATCCGGGGTTATATATCGTTTATGTTCGTGACCCAAACCAGTGCAAAACAGTAACGCAGGAAGTATGGTTGCTTAATTACCCTAAATTCTTCACACCAAACGGAGATGGCTACAATGATAACTGGTATGTGAAGAACTCCGATACTGAACCTAATTTTAAGGTGTATATTTATGACCGCTACGGAAAGTTGATTACTGATATTCTTTCCAATGGTCCCGGTTGGGATGGCAAACTAAATGGAAAATTATTGTTTGCAGACGATTATTGGTTTGTGGTGTATCGACAAGATGGAAGAATCCTAAAGGGGCATTTTGCAATGAAACGATAATTATCAAAATAGTGATTAGTAATTAGTGATTAGTGATTATTTCTTAAACAGGTCTTTTACTGAGACGTTTTCTCTTTCTGAGGTAACGGCTTCAAAATAACTTTTACGGGTAGCTCCCATTTCTTTGGCAACCCAGTTAGAAGGCATCGTTTCGATTTGATTATTATACGCTAAGACACAAGAGTTGTAATTATTTCTTGCAGTGGCAATATCTTCCTCGACATCTATAATCGTTCGTTGCAAATGCATAATATTGGCATTTGATTGTAGTTCAGGGTAGTTTTCTACAGTCATTAAAACTTTATACATCAACGAACTTAATTCGTTCTCTTTCTGAATTCGTTCTTCCGATTGCAAGTCGGTGTTGGTGGTAGCATTTCGCAAGCTGACAATTTTGGTCAAGGTATCTCCTTCAAACGTCATAGACTGTTGTACCGAAGCAACGATATTAGGCAAAATATCAAAACGCTTTTTTAGTATGGCATCTAAAGTAGAATAGGCCTTTTCGACAGCATTTCTTTTGATTACGATATTATTGTAAGACACAAATATGATGAAACCAAAAACCAGTAGTATAAGTATAAGGAAAAACATAGCTCTTTTTTTAAGGGTTAGGCAAATATAATTATTTGGAATCATAATTTTACAAAAAACAAAAAACTCCAAAGCATTTGAATTTGTAGGATTTGAATGTTTATATTTGACTTTTATCTTTTTAACTTTTAAGTCCAGCCATGAAGAGTTTTTATTATCTGTTGCTTATATGTTGCTTTAGCCTAACAAAAAGTAACTCTCAAGAAACAATAAAAAAGAATAAAAATCAAAGATTCACCTTTGGTGTAAATGTTGGCGGACATTACTCCTATCTAGGTGGAGAAAGCGGTTATAAAGATTATTATAACAAGAACACTATAAATTATCTTGCCGGTATAAATGCCGAGATTAAAATTAATGAATGTTGGTCAGTTTATACGAATTTAGACTACAAGAAAAAAAGTTTTAAATCACATTTAGTTTTTGCATCTGGAGGTGGTGGTCCGTTAGAGGTCGAAAATCAATTAGTCTATACTTATATCGATTTACCAATAATGGCTAAATATCGCGTTAAAAATTCATTTATGTACTTTACTGGAGGTATTTATTTAGCTAAATTACTTACCGCAAAAGTGTTTGTTGATAGCAACAGTAGTGTTCAGGATCTTAGAGATTCTACTGAAGATATAGATAATGGAATTATTTTGGGCGGAGGTTTTATTTTTTATGAAAATGAAAAAGAAACAAGTAATATGAGTATTGAAGTTAGATATACCCACGGAATAAGTGATATAATAAGACAATCAGAAGGTCAAGGTAGTACTTTGTTGAATTCTTATAGTTTACAATTGAATTACAACTTTACTTTATAAAATACTCCCAAGGGTTTACTTGGGAGTATTTAAAGAGAATATGAGGCAAACTAAAGTTCGCATACCTGACTTTCACTGGCAGTCCTCCTCATACTATCAAATATACATCTTCTTTCTCATTTCCTGAATCTTCTCATCATCAAGATATTCATCAAAAGTCATATAGCGGTCGATAACTCCGTTTGGTGTAATCTCTAAGACACGATTCGCAACGGTTTGTGCAAACTCATGGTCATGTGTAGTAAACAATACTGACCCTTTAAAGTTTTTAAGTGAATTATTGAATGCCGTAATCGATTCCAAATCGAGGTGATTGGTTGGTTCGTCGAGCATCAAAACGTTGGCACGTATCATCATCATTCGGGATAACATGCAACGCACTTTCTCTCCTCCTGATAATACGGTACATTTTTTCAGCGCTTCTTCACCAGAGAAAATCATTTTCCCAAGGAAACCACGGACATATACCTCATCACGCTCTTCTTCGGTTTTTACAAACTGGCGTAACCAGTCTACTAAGTTTAAACTTCCGTCAGTAAAAAACGAACTATTATCATTCGGCAAATACGATTGATTTGTTGTAATTCCCCAATCAAAAGTTCCTGCATCCGCTTTTAAATTTCCGTTAAGGATTTCATAGAAAGCAGTCGTAGCACGGGAGTCTTTTGAGAAAATAACCACTTTATCACCTTTTGCCATGTTTAAATCTACATTCTTGAACAATACTTCACCATCAGCAGAAGCTGCTAAGTTTTGCACATGTAGAATTTGGTCTCCGGCTTCTCTTTCAACATCAAATATAATTGCAGGATATCTTCGGCTTGACGGTCTGATTTCGTCTAAGTTCAATTTCTCAATCATCTTTTTACGAGACGTAGCTTGCTTTGATTTTGCTACGTTGGCACTAAAACGACGGATGAATTCTTCTAACTCGGCTTTCTTTTCTTCTGCTTTTTTGTTTTGTTGCGCTTTTTGTCTTGCCGCTAACTGACTTGATTCATACCAAAACGTATAGTTTCCTGAGTAATGATTAATTTTAGAAAAGTCAATATCTGAAATATGTGTGCAAACCGAATCTAAAAAGTGGCGGTCGTGTGAAACAACAATCACCGTATTTTCATAATTCGCCAGGAAATTCTCCAACCAAGAAATCGTTTCAAAATCCAGGTCATTCGTAGGCTCATCCATTACTAATACATCAGGATTCCCAAACAGCGCCTGCGCCAAAAGCACACGGACTTTAAGTTTTCCTTCTACTTCCCCCATCAAAGTATACTGCATATCGGCAGTGATACCCAAGTTAGACAACATTGCTCCGGCATCAGACTCAGCATTCCAACCGTTCATTTCTTCAAACCGCACCTGCAACTCTCCTATTCTATCGGCATTCGAATCATCATAATCTGCATATAAAGCATCCATTTCTGACTTTACGGCAAACAACACTTTGTTTCCCATCATTACCGTTTCCAAAACCGTATGCTCATCGAACATATTGTGATTTTGGTTCAAAACCGACATACGTTTTCCTGGTTCAAGAAAAACTCTTCCTGAAGTTGGGTCGATATCGCCGGCAAGAATTTTAAGGAAAGTAGATTTTCCGGCGCCATTAGCACCAATCACACCATAGCAATTGCCTTGTGTGAAGGTAGTGTTTACTTCGTCAAACAATATTCTTTTACCAAACTGAACCGATAAATTACTTACAGTTAACATGAATTATATTTTATAAAATTTGGTGCAAAAGTAGTGAATAGTGTTTAGTTTTCAGTTGCAGTATTCCATTTTTTGAAAGACACTTTATTTAAACAGGCTATTTATGTCAATCAACTATTACAAATTTACAGCTAATTAAGAGGAGCATTTAAAATATTGTAAAAAAAGACCTGCTTTATTAAAATTAATTTTAAAATAATTGTAGTAATAGTATTGTAAATTTAATTAAAAAACGAATTATAACGAAAATATATGCATTTCAACGAATAAATATTTTGACACAAACAAAGTCAATCGTACTCGGACTTAAGCTTATAATTATTTGTTTCTGAAGCATTTATTTTTAGAATAAATCAATTATTAACATTCATTTCTTTAAAAAAATAAGTAAAAAAACAGTTGATTTTTCAATCCTAATATTACATTCGCATTGGTGATTACCCAAATTTATCATGTAAGCGATAACACTAATTTCTACAACTCATTATTTTCAAAAAATCTTACAAACATCGAATTTTCACAAATTCAATGTTAAGCTCTTTATTACATAAGTTGTAAAAATTGTTCATTTCATCGATTTTTTTGTGTTTTTTATCGACAAAAATAATAGCTCCTAAATTTCAAACCTATTAACTTAACTAATGTATTATGAAAAGATTTGTCTTATTTATTTTATTGATAGTCAACAGTATTGCCATAGCGCAGAATGGAAATTCGTTATGGAAAAGTACTGCAACAACAGCTAAAACAAAAACTGTTAGCGGTAAAAGCTTACCTCAAAAAAATCTTTATGATTTAGATTTAAATGCATTACATGAAATTTTGATGACCTCACCAAAACGAATGTTCAATGCACAAAAGTCGAACACGC
>JAYTGH010000064.1:0-7373 GCA_043733645.1 Flavobacterium sp.
TTCCTTGCTCTATAGCCGTAACAATAGTCCGTTTCTGGAGGTTAGAAAAGGTTTTTCGCTTAATGTTCTGCTGATAATTCATAGAACCATACTCCCGCATCCAACCATGTAGAGTGCTTTTCCCTAATCCATAAATGCGGTTAGCCTCTTTTCTGGGTAAACCATTTTCAACTTCATTGACAATTTTTAAAATCAGTCGCTTGTCATATCGACTTTGTTTGTGCTCCCGTGAAGCATAAACTTCCTGTTCTTGGTGTTCCATATACACTGTTTTTGTGTATAGCTATTTCAGGACAAGACAATAATAGCTATTATTTTAATTTACTTAAATACATATTAACGACATTGTCCAAACCAAGATACAAAGCTTCCGAAATTAAAGCGTGACCAATTGAAACCTCCAACAATCCCGGAATATTTTCTTTAAAGAATTTGATGTTATCCAAACTTAAATCGTGACCTGCATTGATTCCGAGACTTAATTCGTTGCATAAAACAGCTGCTTTTGTATACCGTTCAATCGCATTTTGATTTCCTAAACCATAGTGATGTGCGAAAGCTTCGGTGTATAATTCGATTCGGTCTGTTCCTGTTTTTTTGGCACCTTCAATCATTTCTAAAATTGGGTCAACAAAGATTGAAGTCCGGATTCCGTTGCGTTGAAATTCCTGAATTACTTCTGTGAGATACGATTGGTTTTTAACTGTATCCCAGCCAGCCGAAGACGTAATCGCACCAATGGCATCCGGAACCAAAGTGACTTGCTCGGGTTTACATTCCAAAACCAAATCGATAAAGTTATGCTGCGGATTTCCTTCTATATTGAATTCGGTGTAGACAATCGGCTTCAAATCGCGCGCATCCTTATAGCGAATATGTCTTTCATCCGGTCTTGGATGAATGGTTATTCCTTGTGCGCCAAATCTTTGAATATCTTTGGCAACCTGCAACAAATCAGGAACATTTCCGCCTCGTGCATTTCGCAAAGTCGCTATTTTATTGATGTTTACGCTTAATTTTGTCATGTGATAAAAATTTTATTTCATACAGTTCGGACTGCGTCCTTCGGATCATTACAAAAATACAAAGTAAAACTAAGTCAACATGTCCCAAAATTTGATTATTTTGCAGTCGATAAAAGATACAGCATAGATGAGACAACTTTCGGAGTATATCAATAACGATTTTAAACCATTTTCGAGCTCGGAAACGGTAGCAGAAATTCAGGATTTCTTTGCTGAAAATACTTATTCTCATTTTCCGGTCATGGAAAATGACATTTATGTAGGTTCTATTTCGGGAGTTGATGTGGAAACTTTTGAAACTCAAAAACCTATTATTGAGTATCGTTATGCTTTTGAAGGCTTTTTTGTGCGCGAATCGATGATTTGGCTGGATGTATTAGAAGTTTTTGCCAGAAACAATTCGAATATTGTTCCGATTTTGGATGAAACACATAAATATGTTGGCTATTACGAAATTACGGATGTCATTAAGTTTTTAAACGAAACGCCTTTCCTTAAAGAAACCGGTGGAATCATAGTAGTTGAAAAACCAACAGCGGATTATTCGATGAGTCAGATTACTCAAATTGTTGAAAGCAATAATGGTAAATTGCTTGGTGTTTTTGTTTCGGAAGCCAATGCAGATAAAGTACAAGTAACCATAAAAACTACACTTGGCGGTATGAATGAAATCATCCAATCGTTTCGTAGGTATAATTATGAAATTATATCTGAGCATCAAGAAGACAACTATTTGAATACGTTGAAAGAACGTTCTGAATACCTTGATAAGTATCTTAATATGTAATTTAAAGTTAGAAATACGAGGTGCGAAGTACGAAGTGCGAAGTACGAAGTACGAAGTACGAGGTACGAGGTACGAAGTAAAAAATTAAAATATTACCCAACATGAAAGTTGCCATCTTTGGACAATATTATCAAAACGACACACGACCAATTATTAAAGACATCTTTGTTTTTTTTAATCGAAATAATGTAGAGTTGGTTATTGAGGAAACGTTTCTGGAAATATTATACAAAGAAGAAATCGTTGGCAAAAAATACAACACTTTTGCTTCCCACAAAGATTTAGACAGCAGTTTTGACATCCTAATTAGTATTGGTGGTGATGGAACCATTTTAAGAGCAACAACTTTTGTTCGTGATTCGGGAATTCCGATTCTTGGTGTCAATGCCGGACGACTTGGTTTTTTGGCCAAAGTTCAAAAAGAAAATATAGAAACTTTTCTTCACATTGTTTTAGAAAAAAAATACACGATTTCAAAAAGAACATTATTGACGCTGGAATGTTCTGATATTGCCCTCAATTTCGCTATGAATGAAATAGCGATTAGCAGAAAGGCAACGACTTCGATGATTACGATTGAAACCTTTTTAAACGGTGAGTACTTAAACTCTTATTGGGCTGACGGATTAATTATTTCAACACCTACGGGTTCTACGGGCTATTCCTTGAGTTGTGGTGGCCCAATTTTAACGCCCGAAGTAAATGGATTGGTTATCACGCCGATTGCTCCGCACAATTTAAACGCAAGACCTCTTGTGATTCCGGATGATACCGAAATAAAACTTAAAGTTTCGGGAAGAGAAGAGGAATATTTGGTTTCTTTAGACTCCCGAATTACTTCTATCAGTAATAATTCGGAATTAATAATTAGGAAAACACCATTCAAAATTAACATGGTTGAAATTCCGGAAGAAACATTTCTTAAAACACTTCGAACCAAATTACTTTGGGGAGAAGACAAGAGAAATTAGAAAAAAATTCACCCCTGTTTATACTACAATTCTAAAAAACCCGTTTTAGAATAGAAACCATTGCAAGACTAATAATAATCAGCACTTTATTTAATTTAACAGAAATATAAAATACATGTTAGATAAGTACTGAGAATTGTTATATTTGCACGCTATTTTCAATTTAATGAAAAGGATTTTAGTATTATTTTTTTGTTTGATTTTCCAGAATGTTCTGACTGCACAAATTAATGAAATTGGTGTTTTCTTGGGTGGAAGTAATTTCATAGGAGACGTAGGTAAAACCACCTATGTTGCTCCAAACAAATTTGCCTTTGGCGTTTTGTACAAATGGAACAAAAGTCCAAGACATTCCTATAGATTTTCTTATACACAGTCGAATATTTCAGGAAATGATTTAGATTCGGATGTGAAAGGAAGAGTGGAAAGAGGTTATAATTTTAAAAATCAAATAAAAGAATTCTCAGCAGGATTAGAATTCAATTTTTTTGATTTTAATCTGCATGAAAAGCTAACAAAAAAGGTAACTCCATACGTTTATTCGGGTATTACCTATTTTGTTTACGACGAATTGTATGTGGTTAATGGAGAAACACAGAAAGATTATACCTCAAGTACGTTTGCTATACCTATGGTTGTTGGTATTAAAAGTAATGTTTTTGAAAATATAATTCTTGGATTTGAAATTGGGGCACGATATACTTTCACTGATAATTTAGATGGAAGTTTGCCAAAAAATGAAAATCTACAAGCGTTCAAATTTGGTAATTTAAACAGCAAGGATTGGTATGTATTTACAGGATTTACGCTAACGTATACCTTTACCGAAAAACCTTGTTATTGCAAAGAATAAAAAATGAGCTTATTAGAAACCATTAATAAAGACAACTTACCAAGACATCTGGCCATAATTATGGATGGAAATGGTCGTTGGGCGAAACAACAAGGGTTACTAAGAGCATTTGGGCACGAAAAAGGAACAAAATCAGTTAGAATTACGGTTGAAACCTGTGCCAAACTAGGAATAGAAAATCTAACATTATACGCCTTTTCTACAGAAAACTGGAACAGGCCAAAGCTAGAAGTTGATACTTTGATGAAGTTATTGGTCAATTCCTTAAAAAAAGAACTGGCAACTTTAGAAAAAAATAACATTCGATTAAACTGTATAGGAAACATTGAATTGCTTCCAACAAAAGCTAAAAATGAGCTTTTATCCGTTATCGAGAAAACAAAAAACAACACAAGAATGACCCTGACACTGGCGTTAAGCTATGGTTCGAGAGAAGAATTGTTAAATGTTGTTAAAATTATAAGTGAGAAAGTTAAAAATAATATAATTTCTATAGACACTCTTGATGAATCAATTATAAATGAGCATCTTTACACGCACAATTTACCTGATGTAGATTTAGTGATTAGAACCAGTGGCGAGCACCGAATTAGTAATTTTTTGTTATGGCAAATAGCCTATGCAGAATTTTATTTTACCGAAGTATTATGGCCCGATTTTAAAGAAGACGATTTATATGCAGCCATTATCAGTTATCAAAAAAGAGAAAGAAGATTCGGAAAAACAAGTGAACAAATTAAATAAAATTTCAGTGCAGATTAACCCTTCAAAAATAGTCCTATTTATTTTATTATTTGGAACTATTTTTCAATTACATGCCCAAGAAAGAATTCCATTCGACCAAGGCAAAAAATACATTTTAGCTCATGTAAAAGTTAACGGTAAAATTAGTTACAATGAACAGACAGTTGTCACTTTTGCCGGTTTAGAAAAAGGCCAACAACTCACCGTTCCCGGAGAAGAAATAAGCAATGCGATAAAAAAGCTGGGCAAACTAGGTCTTTTTAGCGATATTGATTTTTATGTAAATAAAGTTGAAGCGGATAGTATTTGGTTAGACCTTGATATTGTTGAACTTCCTAAACTTAGTGAAGCGAAAATACAAGGAGTAAAAAAATCAAAAATAGAAGGACTTATTAAAGATAATTCATTGACAAAAGGAAAAATTGTAAATGAAAACCTGATTACTACCACTAGAAATTATATTGAAAACAAATATAAAAAAGACGGTTATTATAACACCAAAGTTTTTATAAAAACCATTCCCGACACAACTGATGGCAATAATGTCAAAATGCTTGTCAATATTGACAAAGGTGATAAGTTGAAAATATCGAGAATAAGCTTTGAAGGCAACGAAAAATTCACCGATGCCAAACTGAGGAAAGCGATGAAAAACACGAAGCAAATCAATCCGATTCGTATTTTTAAATCATCAAAATATATAAAAGATAAATATAAAGAAGACTTAACTTCTATTATTGATAAGTATAAAGAAAAAGGATACAGAGATGCGCGAGTTATAACTGACTCTGTGTTTTTAAATGCCAAAAAAACGAAGCTGGCAATCAATGTAAAAGTTGAAGAAGGTAAAAAATATCATTTTGGAAATATCAAATTCCTAGGAAATTCTGTTTATTCAGATCAAACTTTAGGAAGGGTTTTGGGTATTAAAAAAGGAGAAACTTATAATGGCGTTTTGCTTCAGAAAAGAATCGCTGATAAATCCAAACCTGATGGAGATGATATTACCAATTTGTATCAAAACAATGGCTATTTATTTTCAAACATTAATGCTGTTGAAACAAAAACAGCTAACGACACTATCGATTTTGAAATTAGAGTTACCGAAGGTCCTGTTGCTTATTTTAACAATATTACCGTTGTAGGGAATGACAAAACCAATGACAGAGTAATTTATAGAGAATTAAGAACACAACCCGGTCAAAAATACAGTAAAGAAGATTTGGTTAGAACGATTAGAGAAATTGGACAATTAGGTTTCTTTGACCCAGAAGCGATTGACCCAAAATTCAAAAATGTTGACCCAGCTGCAGGAACAGTTGATATTGAGTACAATGTTGTTGAAAAAGGATCAAGTCAAATTGAGCTTCAAGGTGGTTATGGCGGAGGCGGATTTATTGGAACCTTAGGATTGTCTTTCAACAATTTCTCTGCAAGAAATATGTTTAAAAAAGAAGCTTATAAACCACTTCCAATGGGTGACGGACAAAAAGTTGCGTTGCGTTTACAAGCTAGTTCATTTTTCCAAACGTATAGTTTATCGTTTTCAGAACCTTGGCTTGGCGGGAAAAAACCAATTCAATTTTCAAGTTCGTTGTCTCATAGCAAACAGTTCCTATACTCAGGTAATTCATCTAATGTAGATAAAACTAAAAGTTTTAATATTACTTCATTGTCTGTAGGTATTGCAAAAAGATTGACAATTCCTGATGATTTCTTTGTGTTTTCAAGTTCAGTGAGTTTTCAATATTATGATTTGCACAACTATAACACTGGATTGTTTACCTTCGGAAATGGTTCGTCAAGAAATTTAGCCTACACGCTTGGTTTGAGCAGAAATAATAAAGGAGTAAATCCTATTTTCCCAACTTCTGGTTCTGAATTTAGTGTTTCAGCAAAATTCACTTTGCCTTATTCATTATTTAATGGAATAAATTATGCTGATTTAGAAAATCAAAAAGATTATAAGCTTACCTATAAAGAAAATGCTGGTATACATACAACACCAACATCTACGGGACAACTTCCATCTGTTGGCGATTATTTGCAAGAAACCACAGCTGGTTCTGGAGTATATCAAACTGTTGGTGCTGATTATTCGCTGGCCACAGCTGACAGAGCAAAAGTGGATCAGCAAAAATTTAACTGGCTCGAATATTATAAAATAAAGTTTAAAGCTGACTGGTATACAAGGTTAGCCGGAACACAATCGAAAGCATTAGTATTAAGAGCATTAGGCGAATTTGGCTATTTAGGTGCTTATAATAGCGGTAGAGGATTAGTGCCTTTTGAGAGATTTTTCCTTGGTGGCGATGGTTTAGCTAACTTTTCATTAGATGGTAGAGAAGTTATTCAATTAAGAGGTTATCCAAATCAATCATTATCATCACAAGATGGTGCAACAGTATACAATAAATTCTCACTAGAGTTAAGATATCCATTAACATTAAAGGCAGCTGCATCAATTTATGCACTGACTTTCTTGGAAGCTGGATCATCTTTTAACACATTCAAAGAATACAATCCATTTGTGATGCAACGTTCTGCCGGATTTGGTTTGAGAATATTTATGCCTGCCTTCGGATTATTAGGAATTGACTTTGCTCATGGCTTTGATGCTGTTCCTGGACTCACAAATCCGAATGGTTGGGAAACACATTTTATAATTGGTCAACAATTTTAATTATATTTGGTACACTATTTCTAAATCAAATTAAGAATGAAAAAATATTTTTTAATATCAATGCTGGTTTTATCAGCCTTCTTTCAGGCAAATGCGCAATCTAAGGGCGCTAAAATTGGCTATATAGACATGGAATATATTCTGCAAAATGTACCTGATTATACCGAAGCAAAAAGTCAATTAGAGCAAAAAGCACAAAAATGGAAGCAAGATATCGAAGCCAAAAAGGTAGATATTGCAAAGTTGAAAGACGCTTTAAAAACAGAAAGAGCATTATTAACTAAAGAGTTAATAGATGAGCGTGAAGAAG
>JAYTGH010000065.1:0-2640 GCA_043733645.1 Flavobacterium sp.
AAAAAACAGTTGTATAGTACCTTTAGGATTAAGAATTATATTTGTATAACTATAATAGGATTTATTTACTAACCTGTATAGTTATTTTAGGACGGGTCATATCTACACTCAATGTATGAGAAGTGTATAGATAATGTATGGATAGTGTATGGATAGTGTATGAGAAGTGTATGAGGAGTGTATGAGAAATGTATGAGGAGTGTATGACAAGCATATAGATAAAGAACAGTAAAATAAAATCGCAATAAAGTATTATTCAAAATAATTATAATTCCTAAATCAAAATGTTATTACATTCCCGAATTGAAGGCGAAGGTAAGCCACTAATTATCATTCACGGTTTTCTCGGGATGTCTGACAATTGGAAATCATTGGGTTCGCTTTATGCTACCGAAGGTTTTCAAGTGCACATGCTCGATTTGAGAAATCACGGAAAGAGTTTTCATTCCAATGAGTTTAATTATAGTGTAATGTCGGATGATTTATTAGAATATTGCCAGCATTATAATTTGTCAAAAGTTGCTATCATAGGACATTCGATGGGCGGAAAAGTCGCCATGCTTTTTGCAACAACATATCCTGAAAGGGTTGAGAAATTAATAGTTGCTGATATCGGCCCAAAATATTATGCGCCACATCATGACGATATTTTAGCGGGATTGAATGCGGTTGATTTCTCCACAAAACCCGACAGAGCTCAAGTAGAAGAAATTCTATATCCATTCATTCCCGATTTTGGCACACGCCAATTTCTGATGAAAAACCTCTATTGGATGGAGCCCGGACAACTCGCTTTCCGATTTAATTTACCGGTGTTCAATGCCAAAATAGAAACGATTGGAGAAGCTTTACCAGAAGAAAATCACTTTGATAAACCAATACTATTCATCCGTGGTGGAAACTCCAACTATATTTTAGACAACGATTTGCCCGAAATAAAAAAGCATTTTCCTAACTTTGAATTAGCAACAATTCCCAATGTTGGTCATTGGTTGCATGCTGAAAACCCAAAACTCTTTTTTGAAGAAACGGCAAGGTTTTTGAGAAACTGAAAATTTAAAATTAAAAACAAATACCTATGAAACTATTATTCAGAATACTTATCACCGCCGTTTTAGTGTTGGTTATCGCCAAAGTTATGAAAGGCGTAATCGTCAACGAATTCACCACAGCATTAACAGTTGCCATCGTTTTAGGCTTACTCAACTTTTTTGTAAAACCTATATTGGTATTATTAACTTTACCGGTAACAATCTTCACACTTGGATTGTTTTTATTGGTAATAAATACCATAATCATTGAGCTTTGCGACTATTTTATAGATGGTTTCAGAATCAGTTCTTTTTGGACAGCAATGTTATTCAGCATCATTTTGTCGCTTTCGCAATCACTAGTTTATCAAATCACCGGCGATACTAAATAAGACTGTTAAAATCAGTAAAATAAAATTGGTTGGGTTGCAGAAATGTTTTAATTTTGCAACCCAATTTTAGTATGTATAAAAATGAATATTACAAGAAATAACATAGATGCATTAAATGCAGTGGTTACGGTAGAAGTAGCAAAAAATGATTATGTTGAAAAAGTAAATAAAGTATTAGCAGATTATCGTAAAAATGCTGCTATCAAAGGTTTCAGAAAAGGAACTGTGCCAATGAGTTTAATCCAAAAGCAATACGGAAAAGCTGTATTATTAGAAGAAGTAAACAAATTGTTGCAAGACAATCTGAACAAATATTTAGCTCAGGAAAAATTAGACATCCTTGGAAATCCACTTCCAAAAGTAACCGAAGAGTTCAATTGGGATTTAGAAGATTATAAATTCGAATTCGAATTAGGCTTAGCTCCAGAATTCAAAGTTGATTTGTCAGCTAAAAATGATTTGGTACAATACAAAATCGTTGCCGATGACAAAATGTTAAACGACCAAATAGCACGTATCCAAAAACAATACGGAAAACTAATCGCCAAAGATACCGTTGAAGAAGGAAACGACGTTTCCGGTTTTTTCGCAAACGCCGAAAAAGGAATCAACAACAGAACAACTTTGTCTTTAGATACTTTCGCTGACAAGAAAACGGCAAAAAGCTTCATAGGTAAAAAAGTTGGTGATGTTGTGACACTAAAAACCAAAGGTTTATTCGATGACGATCACAAACTAATGGACGTTTTGGCAATTGACCACGATGATGTTCACGGTTTAGATATCGAAGTAACGTTCACTATTGATGAAGTTGTAGGCCACGAACTAGCAAACTTAGACCAGGAATTATTCGATAAATTATTTGGTCCAAAAGTAATTACATCAGTAGCTGAACTTAAAGCGAAAATCAAAGAAGACGCTGAGCAACAGTTCAAACAACAAGCAGATCAAAAATTCCTGAACGATGTAACCGAGTCTTTAATCGCAACTACTAAATTCGATTTACCAGCTTCTTTCCTTAAAAAATGGATACAAACCGCAGGCGAAAACCCAATGTCTGCCGAAGAAGCGGAAGCAGAATACTCTAAATCTGAAAACGGATTGCGCTACCAATTAATAGAAGGTAAAGTAATGGCAGAAAACAATCTGCAAATCACTTTCGAAGAGTTAAAAGACTACACTTTTGGCGTAATCAAAAAACAAATGGCACAATTCGG
>JAYTGH010000066.1:0-7361 GCA_043733645.1 Flavobacterium sp.
GTAAATATACTCTATCCATTTTTTTGGAATCCCTGAATATACTCTAATAGTGTTAACCCCCATGTTCTTTAACAATCCCATTTCATCATCTAAAGCATCTTGGACAAATTTATCCGACTGATTCCAAAGGCTGTAGGAATAATTTGTTCCGATGGGAAAATAATCCCAATTGACTCCATTTACCATAAAATCCTTTCCGTTAACAACTAGTTTTGTTCCTTGAGCATTTTTTTCAACTGCTACTTTATCTGCTTGAGCATAAATTGTTGAAGAGAGATTCCAAAAGATTAGTAATAAAATAATTTTTCTCATGTGATATTCTTGATTATTGGTTTGATACTATTTAAATTGGTATTTGAGGTTGAATTTTAAGTTTCCTTTATAAAAATAGATTTATAAATTATAATAAAATCAAAATCAACCACAACAAAAAACATACATCGCATTTATATTGCATTTTATTTGTCATTTCTACAAAAAAACAGATTAATCAGTAACAAATTGAGAGATGATAATTTATTACTATAGTGAATAAAAAATCTAACGTCAAGGTTATTGTTGTGCTTTTGTATAGGTAAAACAGCTCATTTTGTTGAGGCTAGATATACAATATATACTCTACTAAACCTTGTTCATGTGGCAAATCCATCTTTTTACGCAAACGATATCGTTTTATTTCAACACTTCTAACAGAAATGTTAAGTAGTGGAGCAATTTCTTTGGAAGATAAATTCAATCTCAAATAGGCACAAAGGCGCAAATCATTTGGAGTCAAAGTAGGATGCGCTTGTTTTACTTTCTTTAAAAAATTATTGTCAGCGTTATCAAATGCTTCTTTAAAAACTGTCCACGTATCTTCTTCACTGATGTTTTTGGTAATGGTCGAAATAACAGATTTAATACTTTTACTACTATTATCTACTGAAGTATGTTTTAAGTCTTCTTTTATCAAAGCTAACAACTCATTCTTTTTAATCAAACTCATAGTTGAAACAGCTAATTCGCGATTCTTAGTATCCATATCGCTCGATAACTGCTCATTTTTAAGTTTCATTAATTGCTGTTCGCTTTCTAATGCTGCAATTTCCAGTAAAAGGTTATTTTCTTCAATTAGCTTTTGCTCTTTTTGACGATAATATTTTTTATAGGTTTTGTGTACATAAACCGCCAATAAAAAGCCCAATATAAAGTAAATTATAACAGCCAAATTTGTTGCATACCAAGGTTTTTTGATGGTGAAACTATACGTTGCAATATTTTCTGGAGTGGAGTTGGCAATCTTAGCTCTAACCTTAAAAACATAATCTCCTGGAGGTAAATTTTTATAATTCGCTGCGGTTTTTGCTGACCATTGACTCCATTTTTCTTGCAATCCTTCTAATAAATATTGGTATTCAGTATAAATGTATTTGTTATATTCCGGAACCGTGTAACTAATAATAACATTGTTCTCATCATGTTTAAATTCACCAGCATCTATGATAGAACAATTAATTGATTTTTGATCCAATTTATTAGTGGTTACCCCCGATATGGAAACGCTGTTGTTTTTAAAACTTAAATCATTAATGTTAATGGTGTAAAATCCGTCGGTTGTGCCAATTAAATAATTTGAATTGGATAATTGTGTAATGTTTTCATACCCTAACATCGAATTCGTTAATGTTGATGAAATAGGAATGGTATGAATTTTTAGTTCATTACTAAGTTTGCTTAACGTAAAATAATTAATGTAATTTTTTGTAAACAACCATAACTTATTTGAATTATCAACAATTAATTTTCCAGAAGTATATTCATCTTTTTCAAAAACTGGACTTAATACTTTGTCTTTAAAAAAAGTTTTCTTGTTTTCGTTTAACTTATAAATCCCTTCCTTATTTGCGTAATAAATAGCATTATTGAATTTTATTAAACTAGCATTCTTTCCTTTGGTTGGTGTTTTAAATGTTCTAAAACCAGACGCATTAGTAAAGGTATTATCCAATTGAAATCTAAAAACACCCTTATATTCGTGACTTATGTATATTTCATGAGCGTTGGTAATTTCAAAGTATTTTGAGGAATAGACAAAGCCCGAAATTTTATTTCTGAAAGTCCATTGATTGTTTATTTTTTGTAGTACAGAAATTCCATAATAATTTCCTTGTAATAGTAAGTCATTTCTCCCAGGAACGGTTTCAAACTTCCATGTTCCTGAGGAAGTATAAATTGGTTTTGCCCTACCGTTTTCAATGATAAATGTTCCCGAATCATGTCCACAAAACAATGTGCCTTGGTATTCAAAAACGGACCAAACCTGACCTTTGGTTCCATTTACAAACTGAAACAAATCTTCAGAATTATAATTTTTAAAAAATAACCCTTGATTCGTACCTATGAAGAGTTTTCCGTTGTATAAAAGTGATGTGTAAACTGTACCTAAAGAGCCCGTGTTATCAAAATAACTTCTGATTGGGGATTGCAGATTTATACAATTGATTCCATTATCCAAACCAATCCACAAATTATTATCAATATCTTCATATAAAGACAAAACGGTATTGTTACTAATGCCTTTATTTTGACTGATGTGATATTTTAACTTTCCAGAATTTGAGATTATAAAAATACCATTAGAAACAGTTCCAATGGCATAATCTTTATTGAATAATTGTTTGCAACTATATACACTACTAGAAGCAATTTGATCATCAGCCTCGGAAAAAAAGCGACTGAATTTTCCATCTATAAATGTGTAAAAACCATTAGACTGAGTTTCCATAAGTAAACCTGCATCTATAGCAAAAATGGCAACAATTTTATTATCTATTGTAATTGGGCTATTTGAAACCCATTTACTTTTTCCGTTTTCAATCTCAAACAAACCTTCGTTTTCAACTTGAAAATAGAGCGAATTATTGGCTTCAAAGGCCTTTAGAATATGGTTTTTTGGAGTTATTATTGAGAACTTAGTTGTTTTGGTATCATAAATGTAAATTTGATCTAATGATTGAAATATAATCCATTGTTCATAATTTAGGATATTCCAAAATTGCTCATCATCTTTAATACTGTTTCTTATTTTTGTACTTAACGAATGATATTTAAGTCGATTATTTACCTGTCTAGTCCAATAACCAAATTCCATGTAGCACCCAGTATAAATTTTATTACCAACAACTTTTACAGAACGAATAATGGTTTCATTAGGTGATGGATATAGCGTCCACGCGGAACCATTAAACTCTAACAGACCTTCATTATTGGCAAAAAACAAAAAATGATTGACATCTTGGGATATCATCCAGTTTTGAATTCCAGCCGAATATACATTTTGTGAATATTTTACAATCGGCGGTAATTCTTGGGCAAAACCAAAAAAAGTGAAAGTAATAAAAAAAGACAAGTGTTTTATGAAACTTTGACGAATTTGCATTTTTACAATAAACTGATTTAAAATGTAATTAAAGATATAGAATATTTATCGAAAGGATAACACTAACCAATAAAAAAGTCGTTTTTACCAATCGTTTGACCAAATTATTTGTTTAAAAATAGATGTAATAAAGAAAAGCACGAAATTGCTTTCGTGCTTTTCAGACTAATAAACTAAAACTTACTCTTTTATAAATTGTTTTCTTACTAATTCATTTCCAACTTGAGCTGTTAGAATATAAACTCCTTTAGATAAACTACTTACATTAATAGATGCTTCATTAGAAGAAGAAGAAGCTTGCTTTGAGACAACTTGACCTAAAGCATTGTAAAGTGTAATATTTTCAATAGATGAATCGGATGATATACTTAATATATCTTTAACTGGGTTTGGATACATTTTTATTTTTGAAGCATCAAAACTAGTTAATCCTAAAGTACCCTTGTGGAAGTAAATATTATCCATATAAATTCTAATTGGAACGCTAGTATCAGCTCGTGCAGCAGTAAGTACCATTTGCGCTACGGCATTTCTACTTAAATTAGCTGGTGCACTAGCAGCAGTAAAGCTACTCAAAGGAATGTCTAACGAAGCCCATTGATTAGTTAACAAAGGAGAAGGTACAAATTCAACTGCGCTTGTTTCGCCACCTCCACCAAGATGATTTGATAATTTAATACTCAGAACTTGACCTGCAGGAAGCGGGTCTGCAATCCAATAATCTAAATGAAAGGTAGTAAATGAGGTGGCATCAAATAATGATGGCGTAAAATCAATTCCTCCAAATACTTGTCCACTAGCAATGTTCAAAACCTTTGTTGGGTTAGTTTGAATAGGAAAATCATTAATACGTGCCGAGAATGGTCCCCAATCTGGTCCCCATTCGTTTACACTTATGCTTGAATAAGCATCACTATAAACAGATATAACATCAGCGGCAGGTCTAGCCGGTGGTGTTGGAGCAGCTACTGTAGGAGACGCAACACAAAGAGGACATGAACCACCACAATCTACACCTGTTTCATCTCCATCCTGAATTCCATTGTTACAAGTACTAACAACTTGAACAACAGAAACATTATCAATAAATACATATCCGGTTGCAGCTCCCATATCAAAAATTACTCTATCAGTAACGGAATCCCCGTAATTAATAGTATATACGTAGGTGAAGGTTTGGGGTGTAGATGTTAAAGTTGGAGTGGATGTTAAGGCAACATAAGGAGCGCCACTTTGACCAAGTCCAACAATCATATTCCTTGAGTTAGTAACTGAATCAGTAAATGCGTCAAAAGTTAATCGATAGGTGCTACCACTATTCAATGATATAATTTGACTTAAATTAACATCGTAAGCGTTACCAACAGCAGTTACGTTTGCCTGGTTAACAAAAACTCCACCACCTAAATCAACAACATTTGCTGCATTACCATACCATGGAGCAGCTGTTCCAGTCTGAAAATCACCATTTGATACTAAATTCTGGGCAAATGATAGTGAACAAAACATTAAGGATAAAAAGAAAGTAATTTTTTTCATAATAATACGAGTTTGAATTTCTTGTAAATTTAATCTATTGTTGTTAAGAATTATATTTATATCAACTATATAAAAACTATACAACACAAAAACTTTCTCAATCGATTGAAATATGCCTCTATACTTAGATTTATGAAATATACAAGTTGAAAAATTAGATAATCATTTCAACGTAATGTTGTGGTAATGTATTGGTAAATAAATCATAAATTGCAAAATCTTTAGATTTGTATTGTCATCTTACCAATAACTTTTAAAAATAATTTTACTTTTCACAAAAAAAGAACAAAATAATTACAAAATTAACATCTTGAATAATCCGCAATTTATTAAATTGAAGACTTACATTGATAAGAAATAAAATGCGAAATGATTACCTTTGTGCTCATTCCCTATCTTGCTATGAAAAGTACAGAAATTGCTACATTAGAACCTAAAAAAAATATCTTAATCAAAGGCGCACAAATTCACAATTTAAAGAATTTGGATGTTGTAATTCCCAGAAACGAATTGGTTGTCATAACCGGACTTTCGGGTTCGGGAAAATCGAGTCTAGCATTTGATACATTATATGCTGAAGGGCAACGCCGCTATGTAGAAAGTTTGTCTTCGTATGCGCGTCAGTTTTTGGGCCGCTTAGATAAACCAAAAGTGGAATATATTAAAGGAATTGCACCAGCCATTGCTATCGAACAAAAAGTAAATACGACCAATGCGCGTTCAACCGTTGGAACTTCTACCGAGATTTATGATTATTTAAAACTACTTTTCGCCCGAATTGGTAAAACTTTTTCTCCAGTTTCGGGAAATGAAGTCAAAAAAGATACCGTTACTGATGTTATTGCTAAAGTTAAAACGTTTGCTTTGAATAGCAAATGGTTGCTCCTTTCACCAATTCATTTAGAGCAAGGACGACAATTGGAAGACAAACTGAAAGTATTATTACAACAAGGCTTTGCCCGTATTTTAGTCAATAACGAAATGGTGCGTTTAGATGAAATTGACCAGCATTCGTTTGATAACAAAGACATCCTTTTAATCATCGACCGAATCGTAGTTAAAGAGGAAGAAGAATTCTTCAATCGATTAGCAGATGCCACGCAAACTGCTTTTTTTGAAGGCAAGGGCGTTTGTTATCTTCAGGATTTAGAAACGAATAGCCGTTTAACGTTTAGCTCTAATTTTGAACTGGATGGCATTACTTTTTTAGAACCAAACATACATCTTTTCAGCTTTAATAATCCTTATGGTGCCTGTCCAACCTGCGAAGGTTACGGAAACATCATTGGTATTGATGATGAATTGGTGATTCCAAACACGGCGCTTTCTGTATATGAAAATGCTATATTCCCTTGGCGTGGAGAAAGCATGAGTTGGTACCGCGACCAATTGGTAAACAACGCTTATAAATTTGATTTTCCGATACACAAACCGTATTTCGAATTAACCGACGAGCAAAAAGATTTGATTTGGAAAGGAAACAAATCCTTTACTGGTTTGAATGATTTCTTTAAAGAATTGGAAGAGAAAAATTATAAAATCCAGAATCGGGTAATGTTGTCGCGTTATCGTGGTAAAACCAAATGTACTACGTGCAAAGGTAAGCGATTACGCAAAGAAGCGAACTATATCAAAATTGGCGGAACCCGAGGCGGAGCCGAACGGAGCGGAGCTAAAACTATTTCGGAGTTAGTTGACTTATCAATAAAGAGATTAATTCCTTTTTTTAATGAACTTACACTTACTGAATACGATCAAAAAGTTGCCAAACGATTGCTTTTAGAAATCAATAACCGATTGGCATTTTTGAGCGATGTTGGTCTAGATTATCTGACTTTGAATAGAAATTCAGCTACACTTTCCGGCGGTGAATCTCAGCGTATAAATTTGGCTACTTCACTAGGAAGCAGTTTGGTCGGCTCGATGTATATTCTCGATGAACCAAGTATTGGTTTACATCCAAAAGATACCGAACGTTTAATTAAAGTATTGAAAAACCTCCGTGATTTAGGCAATACCGTTATTGTAGTTGAGCATGACGAAGATATTATGAAAGCTGCGGACCGAATTATTGATATTGGTCCGGAAGCAGGAACCTTTGGTGGCGAATTGGTTGCCGAAGGGAATTTTGCCGAAATCCTTCAAGCCGATTCTTTAACAGCTAAATATTTAAACGGTCAATTAGAAATTTCTGTTCCGAAAAAAAGAAGAAAATCTAACAACTTCATTGAAATAAAAGGTGCTCGCGAAAACAATCTTCAAAATGTAGATGTTGCTTTTCCATTAGAAAGTTTAACCGTAATTACCGGGGTTTCCGGAAGTGGAAAAAGTACATTGGTAAAGAAAATACTTTTCCCTGCCATGCAGAAAAAGCTCGAAGGCATGGGAGACAAAGCCGGACAGT
>JAYTGH010000067.1:0-2624 GCA_043733645.1 Flavobacterium sp.
GTAACCGCTCGCAACAAGTCTTCCAAAAAAATTACAAAAAACGTGCAACGCTCGGTTCGGTCTCTGACCGAACTGATTATCCCGTCGTCTTCAGACGACAACTAAAACTACCAATTTTTGTTTAGTCCACCCACCAATTACCCAAAATAAATAGTGGTGGTTTAAACATTTTACCATTGTGCCCTCAATGTCAAAGAATATTACTTTGCTTATTGCTGGTTAAAAACCAGCAGATACGAACGGCAAGTCAGAGACTTGCCAGAGCGCAAGCGTTTTTTTCATACTATGAGCAATTAATTATTCAATCACTCGTGATTTTATACATACCATTCACCAGCGGTTTGATAATTACCAGTTGCAGTACGCGTTATTTGTCCTTCGGCATTTGCAATACGCTGTGTTACGCCGTTCACGTATTCTACTCCGCTCGAAACTAGTGTTACTAAAAAAAATTAAAAAAAACTTGCAACGCTCGGTTCGGTCTCTGACCGAACTGATTATCTCGTCGTCTTCAGACGACCACTAAAACCACCATAAATTTTGTTTAAACCACCCACCAATTACCCCTAATAAATAGTGGGTGGTTTAAACATTTTACCATTGTGCCCTCGATGTCAATGAACTTTCAATACCGCTTTTGCTCTTTATTAGCAGCGGTCAGAGACCGCAAAATACCACATTCAAGTCTCGCTTTCAGCCGCTGTGCAGCTAAAAACTAAGACGTTGAACAAGCGAATTCCAACGATTAATTGTGAGCGCGTTTAAACTCTTCTCTTTCTTTTAACCTCAAAGCCAACATTTCAGCTCTTTTAGGTTTACCGCTAAGTGAATATGCACAGGAATCGTAGGTTTTAACATTATCTATTGGTGCTTCACTATTACCAACTACACACCTAAAATATCCAGATAAATTTCTTTGAACTTTATATTTAGTATCGTCATATCCTTTAAAGGATAGATAACCAAAAATTGTATCTCCAACGACATATTTTTCTTTATTTAGAATTAAATTCTGTTGTTCTGTAAATGCTTGCACCACTTCATTCTTGTATGTTAATATCAGGCTATGTCTTATTTGAAAACTATCATTTTCTATTTTTACGTCTAAAACTGTAACTCCAGAAGGACTGATGGCATGATTAAATCTTATGAAAATCTCATTCTTTTTTTTATAAGAGTAACAGAATTCCATTGTATTACGACGATTTTGTACTAACTCCTTAAAATTCAAAGTAGAGTTGCGTTTCAAATAAATTTCAACAGTACTTGTATCACTCTCTAGGCAGTATCCATCTTCAGTTATTGCTATAGGAATACAATCACTTTCACTTAAAGCATCTGAAACCTTAATTTTTATAGCATTTTGAACATTAAATTTACTTATAAAGTGCAACGGACTTTGATTTTGATTACATGATAAAATTAGAAATAGACCTAGATAAGAGAAAAATTTATTTTTCATAGTTAATTTAATTTATTAGCGAAAGGGTTCTACAGTATAAGCGTTCCCACCCCCTATGTAAGTATTTGAAAAATTCTTTGATGCAATTGATATCCCTACACCAGTTGTTGCAATTCCTGCAGCTACTGTTTTGGAAAATGGTTCTGGTGAATATGCAGCATACCAAGTCGTTGAAACTGTTATGGATTTACCAGTATAGTCTAAAATATTCCCAACATTAACACCATTTTGTTTATTAGCTTGATCTAATACATAATTAGCACTTTTGCCTATTTCACTGGCAATATTATTTACTGTTGTAGCAGTACCATCACCTACCGCTGCCTGAAATTCTTCCTTACTTATATCTTTAGAAATCGTTTCAGTAGTTTTAAAACTTGTTTTTTCAGAGAATGAAGTTTCTCCACCTGCTCCTACATTTCTGTTTGTTTGAGAAGTACCAACTTTAGTTTGAGTAATTTTTTGATACGATGAAACATTAACATTACCATCTTTCTTTGAAATAGTTGCACGGAAAGCCGTTAGGCTTTGAGTAATTATTTTATTAGTCGTTTTTTGACTAATAGTAATTTTATCAACTGTAACATTACCGTCTTTATTTTGACTTGCGACAGTACCTGTTTTAGTTCCATCCCCATCCCCACCAGCAGGTACCAAATTTTGTTTGAACCACACCACACAAGTTATGCGTGGTTCAAACTCTTACCATTGTGCCCTCAATGTCAATGAACTTCAATGCCGCTTTTGCCCTTCATTAGTAGCGGTCAAAGACCGCAAAATAATAGGATTCAGTTTGAAAACTGAATCAAGCGGCTGCGTGTTTGCAATAAATTCTACTTTATCAATTTGCATATCCTGCACCAGCGGTTACTGACATTCCAACAGCAATTGAGAGAAATATAAAATTATATTTATTAACTAAAAGAAGTACATTCATAAGATTATTTGATCCAGAATTTTATAAAAAGGTTAATCCTCTTGGAATGAGAGAAGTTAGTGCAGAACGGCATAAGGAAGATTCAAATCTAGCAACTTTTAAAACTGCTCTAGAAATACCAGAAAAAAGAAATAATTAAAATAAATAAAGACCCAATTATAAATGAAATTTAAAATAATTTTTGCAATATCTTTACTAGTAGCCCAGCTCGCCAACCATATGTTC
>JAYTGH010000068.1:0-2622 GCA_043733645.1 Flavobacterium sp.
GTAAAATCACGTTCAATAACACTAGGAACTTGTGGTGCCATTTTTCCGCTGGCTATTATCTGGTTGATGGCAGCGTTTAATAAAGGTTCGTCAACGTTACCTAAAACGCCAAGGCTACCTAAGTTTTCGGGTAAAGAAGTAGTTGGTGTGATTCCGGCAGTATAATCACCAAAGTTATCTTTGTTTACTATTTTCAACACTATAGGCTGCATGGCGTATTTATGATTCGGATTTACATCTGATTTTGAAAAAGTAGGAGAGTCGTATAAAGTTATCGAACCAACATTTTTTCCAGTGGTTACATCGCCAATTTGAATGACATCTATATAGGATTTTAAACAGTTTACAACCAATTCACTTGCCGAAGCTGTAGCTTTTGTTGTCAAAATATATACTTTGTTGAGATGTAAACCATTTAATCCGGATGCAAATTTATTTTCTAAAGAACCAGGATTATTGGCTAAATAATAAGCTTCTGCTTTGGCATTCCATTGCTGTCTGGCAAATAATTGACCGCTGAATTGCCCTGTAATCATACTTGCCAGTTTTGTTGCGGAGGCTATTGAACCTCCAGAGTTATAACGCAAATCCAATACTAAATCGGTTACATTTTGCGAAACAAAAGAACCAAATACGGTGTTTAATTGGCTGTCATAACTAGGGTAAAATCCGTTGTACATCAAATAGCCAATGTTATGTGTTCCACGAGTAATAACGGTACTCATCAATATTGGGTTTTCTGCCAAATTAGTTTTGGTTAAACTTAAGGATTGACCGTTTGGTGTAATTGCGCCACCAGCATAATCAGCAAAATTTACCGTATAGGTATCACTGGCTAAAAGTGTTCTATAATTGTCTTTCGTCAATGGTGTTCCATCAATAGCGTAAAAAATTGCTCCTCTAGAAATTGCTTTGGTCGAAGCGTCAGAGTTCGGAATGATGTAGCGAACCCAACCATATATATCGGTAGTGCTTCCAGATTTATACCGCAAACCATAATCCATTCCGTTGTTTAAGGTATTTCCCGAAAGTACGCCTTCCAAAACAGTATAGTCACTAAAAATCACACTAAATCTATCTGTAGGAGAAGGCACACGAAGTGCGTTGAACAAAACCGTGGGAGAAGAAAAAGGTTCCAAAAAAGTATTCAATTGCGATTGATTCGCAAATCTATTATCAGCCAAATCAGGTACATCAGCTTGCCACAGATAGTATAAATTCATTCCTTTCCATACAAAATCTTTTACTTCAAGGCTAGAAGGAACCGCATTGTCATCCATATCGGAACAACCAAAAGGAATGACAAACAGTAGTAGCAATAATGATGATATAGCAATTTTTTTCATGGCAACTTTTTGTTTTAATAAACGTAAATTTACGAAGTTTAGATTGATAATTTTATTTTGTTTGTAACAAATAAAAATATGCGTCGTCTTGACTTTATAACCAACAACCAAATTAGTCTCAATGAATCAAAATGAGTTTATGCAACTTGTAAATCCTTTTAAGGATAAGCTCTTTCGGGTAGCGAAACGATTGCTCGTGAGCACCGAAGAAGCGGAAGATGCAACTCAGGAAGTTTTGGTGAAATTATGGAATAGGAATGAGAGTTTGAATGAATACAATAGTGTTGAAGCGGTGGCGATGACAATGACAAAAAATTATTGTTTAGATCAATTAAAATCAAAACGAGCGAACAATATGAGAATTGTTCATAATAATTTCACTGATAGAGAAGCAAGTTTGCAGCAAAAAGTGGAAGATAGTGACACTTGGAAATGGGTTGAAAGAATAATGAACGACTTGCCCGAGCAGCAAAAGCTGATAGTTCAAATGAGAGACATTGAAGAAATGGAATTTGAAGAAATAAGTGAGGTTTTAGAAATGAATGAGCAAGCCATTCGAACAGCATTATCAAGAGCACGAAAAGTTATAAGAGAAAAAATGATAAAAACACATCATTATGGCATTGGATAGAATAGAAAATTTACTAGAAAAATACTTTGAGGCAGAAACCAGTATTGCAGAAGAAAAAGAATTAAAAGATTACTTTGCTTCGTCAGATGTTGCTCCGCCTCTGGAACAATACAAACCACTATTTGGTTATGTCGTTCAAGCTAAACAAGTACAATTTAACGCAACGATTCCATTAAACACCATCAAACGCAAACGCGTAGTTTGGTTATCAGTTGCTGCTTCTGTGGCGGTTTTACTTGGCGTGGGTTTATCTACATTCAATCATTATAATCAGCCAAAATCCGCAGATTATGGCACGTATGATGATCCGGAAGTAGCTTTTAGAGAAACGCAAAAAGCGTTGGCTATGATTTCGGAACATGTAAATAAAGGCATTGGAAGTATAGGTTATTTAAATGAATATGAACAATCAAAAAACAGAATTTTTAAAAAATAAACAATCAGAAATCATGAGAAAATTAATTTTAAGTTTAGTATTATTATTAAGTGCAAACACCTTTTTTGCGCAAAGCGTCTTTGATAAGTTTGAAGACCAGGAAGGGATAACATCGATTATTGTAAATAAAAAGATGTTCTCACTTTTAAGTAAAATGGATGTTAAGAACAAAGAAGACCAGCAGTACATCAATCTGATAAAAAAGTTAG
>JAYTGH010000069.1:0-2620 GCA_043733645.1 Flavobacterium sp.
TTATTTGAATATTTTTTTAGGGCGTAAACCTATTTATTATTTTTCAAAAAAGCAATTAATTAATATTAAATTTCATCTGACAATTTTCTATTACACTAATTCACTTTTCAAAAATAGAATTAATCTTGTTATTAAAAAAATGTTTTATCGATTAAATGCGCTTTTTAACGATAAAATACTTTTTTGTGTATTTTTTGTAAGTTAAATTATATTATATTTGTATTATATTGAATTCTTTCGTTGCGCTTTCCACCATCTTTCCGGAATCTCATTATTACAGGCAGCTAAATATTCATCATGTGAACAAGATAATAACGTATTTTTTTTGAGTTTATTGTGTTGCCCTGCAGAAAAATTAATTTCTATCCACCATCTCCCAGTTTTATTACTCTTATAGAACACTAATTCTTCGCTTTCTAATGGCACTATGTATTTTAAATAATTCTCTTTGGTGCCAAATGGATACTCATTGGAACGATAGTTAACTCCTTCGATAAAATACCATAGTATTTGAGCAATAAGAACTGATCCTTCTTTCTTATTATTGTAATTAAAAATTCCAAATGAACTTACTTTGTCACTAATACCGGCATATCTTGATAAACTACAAATTTCTTTTCCGTCAAAGCCATTTGGAGTAAATGTAGCAAAATTTCCTGAATAAGAAGACTTTACGGCGTTTAAATCTATACTAACTATGTCTGCATCGCGTAATGTAGGTTCTGATAATTCAATATTGTTTGAAATTTCTCCTAATCTGTAAGCATCAAAAAATAATTTCTCAATTAAATCAATCTCTTCCTGTGAATTGTAATAGGTTTGATAGCCAACATTAGTATAATTGAAAAGATTATTAGGCTCATCCAAAATGATTTTAGACAAGTAAGAATTAGCTGTAATTCCATCTTCCTGTTTGCCAAAATCAAATTTACTATCTACAGAAACTAAGTTAACCATTTGCTCCTGACTGTCGTATGCTCTGTATAGCGGATAAGTCAAATCCTGAGAACCACCAATGACAACCGGAATAATTCCTTTTCGGATTAATTTGGCTGCTACTTTTTGTAAAGCAAAAAAAGTGTCTTCTAAAGAATTTCCCGGAATAATATCTCCCAAATCAGCAATGGAACTTTGCCAGTTTCCCGGAAACAAGCCATATAATTCTTTTCGGACAGCGTCCAGATTTACTTCATCATCTACGTAATTTACAGCGCCACGGTTTTCTAACACACCAATGACGGCAATTTTTACTTTGTCTAAATCCGGAAAATCTTTATCGGTATGAAAAGCTACTTTGCTTCCCAAATGCTGTGAGGACAATCCGTTTATATAGTGAATAATTTCGGTATCAACAGGTGATAGAAAATCAAATTCCATAGATTATTTCTTTTTAGCAGGTGCTTTTTTGGTTGCGGTTTTCTTAGCTGTAGCTTTCTTTGCAGGAGTTTTCTTTTCGATTAATTCTTTCACTTCTTCCAAAGTTAATTTAGCCGCATCAACATCTTTATTTAATTCAATCTTGATTTTGCCTTTGGTGATTACTGATTTTCCCCAACGTGCTTTTTCAACCAAAATTCCTTCTTCCTTCCAGTTATGGATTACCTTATCGATGTTCTTTTGCAATTTCTCTTCTATCAATTCTTCTACATCAGCTTGCGATAAGTTATCGAAGTTGTATTTTTTACTTACGTTGATAAAAATGCCATTCCATTTCAAGAATGGACCAAAACGACCAACACCTTTTTGAACTGGTTCATTCTGATAAGTGGCAATCGGAGCATCTGCCTGAGCTTTTTCATTAATCAATTCTTGTGCTCTATCCATAGTAACATCTAACGGATCTTCGCCTTTTGGCAACGAAATAAATTGTTTACCAAAACGAACATAAGGTCCAAAACGACCATTGCTCACTTCAACTTCTTCTCCTTTGTATAAACCTAGGTTTTTTGGCAACAAAAATAAATTCAATGCTTCTTCTAAAGTGATGCTGCCAATATTTTGCTCCTGACGCAAACTTGCAAATTGCTTTTCTTCATCGTCGGCTTCACCAATTTGGGCAACCGGACCAAATTTTCCTAAACGCACCAAAACTTGTTTGCCTGTTTTTGGGTCTTTACCTAATATTCTTTCTCCGCTTTCACGTTCTGCATTTTCTCCAACTTCAAGAACATTCGGATGGAATTTATCATAGAACTCCTGCATCATCTTCGTCCAGTTGATATTGCCTTCCGCGATTTCGTCAAAATCCTGCTCTACTTTAGCGGTAAAATTATAATCTAATATAGCTGCAAAATTCTTAACCAAAAAGTCATTCACAATCGTTCCGATATCGGTTGGAACTAATTTCCCCTTATCTGAACCGGTATTTTCTTTTAAAATCTTTTCGTCAACTTTATTCGCCTGAAGCGTAAGCTGCGTATATTTTCTTTCTACACCTTCTAAATTTCCTTTTTCAACATACGTTCTAGCAATGATAGTAGAAATTGTTGGCGCATAAGTTGATGGACGACCAATACCTAATTCCTCTAATTTCTTTACCAAAGAGGCTTCCGTATATCTTGAGGCGGCTCTTGTATATCGCTCGGTTGCAGTGATGTTGTTGTTTAACAATCGTTCATTT
>JAYTGH010000070.1:0-2616 GCA_043733645.1 Flavobacterium sp.
GCTTTAGATTATCAAACCAATATTGATGGGATTTACGCTATTGGTGATGTAAATACCTATCCAGGAAAATTAAAACTTATTTTGTGCGGTTTTCACGAAGCTACCTTGATGTGCCAAAGTGTGTATAACCGAATACATCCCGGAAAAAAATATGTGTTGAAATACACTACCGTTTCCGGAGTTGACGGCTTTGACGGAACACGAAAAGAAGCCGAAAAAGCGGTTGTAAAAGCTATAGAATAAATTTTTACATTTGTATAAAATCTTGATTATGGAAGAGCATAAAATGGATAGAAGCGTAGTCTCACATTCAACTTTTGAAGAAGCTGATGACCATGTAACTTTTTATAAAGACAAAACTCCTTTAGAACGCCTGAATTATGCCTGCGATATAATTAATTCTATTTTTGATTCAACTTCAGAAAAGAAAGTAGATAGAACAATTTTTTCTTCAAGAAAACATGCCGAACTTATTCAATATTGATTTTTTAGATTTTTTAGAACTTTTAGAAAAATTTAAAGCCCCATATATTGATTTTGAAGATTTGATGAAAAATAAAAAAGCTACAGGTAGATTAAAAGATTTAGCAGATATCGAGCAACTTTCAAAAATCAAGAAAAACCTATAAATGCAACTTAACCATCCTGAACTTGTCGATTTATTAAAGAAAGCTTATTCTGCTGAGAAAGCTGCTTCTTTCGCCTACCAAGGGCACGCGGGTTCTGTGAAAAATAAAATAGAGAAAACAGCGATTCATCAAATCGAAACAGACGAATGGAATCATCGTGCTGAGGTGTTGCAGATTATGAACGATTTTGATATTCCATTTTCAAGATGGTACGAAATCAAATTCCATGTTATTGGGAAGATTATCTCCGGGAGTTGCTATGTTATCGGATGGTTTATGCCGTTCTACTTTGCCGGAAGATTAGAAAGTGGCAATGTGTGTGAATATTTCAGGATGATGCACTTTTTTAACGAACTCGGAATCACAAAATACGACCAAGTACTTTATGAAATGGGAATCAAAGAAAAAGAACATGAAATCTATTTTTTGGAAAAGATAAAAGACAATAAGCTACTTCCATTTTTTGAAAAGCTATTCTCTTGGGGAACAGGAAAGGGTTTTAATGATATCGACCTTGAACAAAAATATCCTGTAGAACAATCGAATCAGTATTGTAAAAAATAAAATGCCACAAGATATCACTATAAAAATTACCGACCGCGAAGGAGTTACGCACGAAGTGCAAGCACCAACAGACATGAACATGAATATCATGGAGCTCATTCGCGCCTATGAACTTGCCGAAGAGGGAACTATAGGTATTTGTGGCGGAATGGCAATGTGCGCTTCGTGTCAGTGTTATGTGCTGAACGATGTTATTTCGTTGGAAAGAAATCCCGATGAAGAAGCAATGCTTTGGGAAGCTTATCATGTTAAAGAAAACAGCAGACTTGGCTGTCAAATTCTAATAACAGCAGCCATTGAGGGATTGGAAATAGAAATTGCTCCGGAGCAATAAGAAATGCAATGAACTCTGATTATTTGTAGGTTAATTAGCAATCTTGATTCTGGCTTCGGGCAAAAGCCGTTTAACAAATTTTGCATAAGCTATCGCCGAAGGATGTAAGCCATCAGAAGCAACTAATTCGGGTTGTGCTAACCCCAATCTAGTGATATCGGTGATGTTAATGAAGGTTATGGTATTGGCATTACAGTAATTTTCGGCAAATGTGTTGTAGCTGTCAATGGCTGCTGAAATCGTTGCATTTCCACCTCCAAACGGTGTATAAGCATAGTCGGGAATAGAAACGACAATTACATTGTTTTTGTCTCCTTTTGCTTTTTGAATTGCTGTTGTTACCAACTCCGGGAATTCCTGTTCGTATAAACTAAAAGGTTTGTGTTGATATTGATTGTTTACACCAATTAACAGCGTTACTAAATCATAATCATTTGTTGGATTTTTAGTAGCAATAGCCGATTTTAAATTTGTTGTTGTCCAACCAGTCGTTGCAATAATTTGAACCTGAAAAGTATCAGTTGTATTCAAATATTTCCCAATGCTATCTTTTAGTTGAACTGGAAAAAGACAAGTTGCACAAACACTTTGTCCAATGGTATAACTATCGCCAAGAGCTAGATATTTATAGTTTTTAGGTGTAGGATTTTCGGTATTGGGCATACTGTTTTCAGCGCTACAGCTTAACAATAACGTAACGAAAGTAAGAATTGCTATGTTCTTTATAAAGTTCATGCTAATTCAAAATTAGCTTCTATTTTTTCTTCGATGGCATCCCAAAGTTCGATTCTTTTTTCGAGTGCTAAGATTGAAACTTCTTCAACATCGTTCCACTTTTGAACATCGTCATGGCAAAGTTCATTAATCATTTGCATTGCCATTGGACCGTGTTCGTCGGCATCTAATTCGATATGTCTTTCGAAATAATAAATCAATTTTGATAAATCGGTTTCAGGAAAGTTTTGTTGAAAGTTTTTCAATATCTCAGTAAACATATTCGGAATTAAATCTTCTCTACCAAAAGTGAAGGCTGCAGCGATTTTATGCGCTTTACCTTCTTCTATAAGTCGGAAACTGAAATCTAAAAAC
>JAYTGH010000071.1:0-2608 GCA_043733645.1 Flavobacterium sp.
TTTTAGGTTCCTTAGTAGAAGGGCTGATAATTTCAAAGTTTCTATTTACGAAAGATGAAACAAACTAATCTGAATTACTGGCCTGAATTGAAAGTTGAGCATACAATTTGCCATTACGATAACGGACTTGCTTGAAAATTGCCTTTAGGAGCAGTTCAAGATTTACAGAGTTCAAATATTATTTCAGAATTATTTTGTTCAATGGGAAAGAAAATGAGAAATAGCTGGATATTATTTCCCCTAAAAATCCCATAGAAATACATCAAACCATTTTGTGCAGTTTGTTGTTTTTTTAATATGTATTTTAAAGCTCCTGTTTGTTTACTGTTCATAATCTTTCAATTCATGGAAAAACCACCAAGAAAATTACTGGTATTTGCAGCCGGTGAATGCGCCATGCTGCATAAACAGGTAGAAATTTTTTCGCACTTTAAAAGTGAAATGCAAGAAAGAGATATCGTTATTGAACAGTTTTGCCAGAATAAGGAAAATAAAAATAAATTCGCAGCCTGGAATGTTCCTGCTGAGAGTAGTTTTGCGCTGCTACTTATTGGTAGAGATGGTGGAGAAAAATTCCGATCATACAAATTGGTAAGCGAAAAAGTTATTTTTGATATTGTAGATGCTATGCCGATGCGGCGACAGGAAATAAAAAGCAAACGTAATTAATAATTATTTCTACCCGTTGCCGGAGTTATTTTTTTAAAATATGGGACAAAAGATGATTGCAGTTAGTGCTTTTCCATAGGCTATGTCTACTTAATTGAGCAAGTGAATTGGATGCCTAATTCCTGCACAAAATCAAAGTCATTAATCCAACGAATCCCCATGTTATCACAAACATTTGGTATTTTAATCCTTGTTGAACCTAAAGCAGTAACTTTTTCTTCTTTTGTAACAACTGTAGCATTTTCATTTAATGCATGTGCAATTACCCAAGGGTCAGCCAAGGAACGAGCTCTTGTATTGTCAACTAAATTTTTATGAACTGGGTCGTGAGAGTATATTTTTTGAAGACAAATAGTAACTGATTCTGTAATTTTTTGAATTGGTATTTTACTTTCCTTTAGCCAGTTGGATAAGTCATCTTCTGTTCTTGTTATTTCTTCGTAAACTAATTCTGGGATGAATATTTTTCCTTGTTTACCCAATTCTATTAGGATATTCCAATAGTCTGGGCAAAACTTAGGATTATAATATTTTTGCCATGCTTGAATTAACACATTGGCATCTAAACAATACTTATTTGCCATTGTGTTCATCTAAAAAGTTGAGCTTCGAGTTTTTGAAATTTATTTATTTGAACATTAAGTAGATTACTAGCCAAAGTTGGTTCGATAGAACCTCCACGAAATGCATCTAAAACTGTTTGTGTAAAAAGCCTGCTATTTCTGTTTAGTTGTAATAGAAAATAGTTTGGTCCGCCAGGATTGTCTTTTTCTTTCTGCTTTGCTTTCTTTTCTGCTTCACGTTTTAAATATTCAGCGAAGTCTAGATCAGCTTGCTTTTTTAGTTTTTGGTATACTGGAATAGAAATTAATCCGAGGTTTAATGCCCTTACAATAAGTGCAAAAGAACTTACACCAAGAAGTTTTGCCGTCTTGAAAACCTCTTTTGAGTTTTGGTAAATTTGAGTGCCAAAATTTAAAACTATGTCTTTGGGCATTAAAGCGTTTGCAGCCACTTCATTACAAAACAATTCTACTGGATGAAATTTTTCTTTGTTTTTGATTTCAGGTTCTACATCATTTGATATGCCTGTTTCTGCAATCCATATATGAGCTAACTCATGAAGAAGTGTAAAAAGTTGCGGAGCATTAAAATCTTCCGAGTTTACAAATACAAAAGGAGCATAAGAATCAGAAATTGCAAAACCTTGCAATTCGTCTGAATCAAGTTTCAGTCTGGAATGTATAAAACTCGTCCTCGATACAAAGATGCCTTTTGTCTCTGCAGCATCTATCCATTCTTTTATCGGACTTTCAGATTTATAATGAGCCGGGTGAATGTCTAAGGTTTTTAAAATGTCTTGGGCAACGACTTGTGGATTATCATTAATTGTAAAACGTCCAACAAATGGCAACTTAATTTCATCATTGTCGGCATAGGCATCACTTATCCATGCTTGCTTTTGTTGTATTTCGCGAATGATGAAAATTGAAGAAGTGGTTAAAGTTTTTGAACCACTTTTTCTGAAATCTTGAAGAGGTTGGAAATCTCTTGGTATTTCTGGGAGAAAGAATAGGGCAAACGGTCGCTTATAAGCTTTTGCCAAGCTCTGGGCCTTTTTAATTGTTGGTTGACTTGTTCCACTTTCCCATTCTTGAAGTTTGTCAACGGTTACAGAAACCTTGGCAGCAGCAGTTTCTTCGGACACTTTTGCCGATTCTCTTGCCCACTTGAGTACATTAGGAGTTATGAAAGCTTTGTCTGCCATTGGGTTTCAAAAATACGATTTTATACTTTTAGTTTTGGGTATTAGCTTTCATCTTCAATTTTAGTACTGTTGCCCTTTAGCATTCTGACTAACATTTTTAAATTGCAATAATTATTAAGTTATTACAAAACCAACGTCTTCCGGTTTCAGTTCCAATTTAGCAATATTTTT
>JAYTGH010000072.1:0-2605 GCA_043733645.1 Flavobacterium sp.
CAGCGTAATTATGGGCAGTGATTCCGATTTGCCCGTCATGAAACAAGCAGCAGAAATGCTTGAAGAGTTCGGAATTCCTTTTGAAGTGACTTTCGTTTCGGCGCATCGCACACCCGATAGATTGGTTTCTTTTGCTAAAGAAGCGCATACTCGGGGGGTGAAAGTTATCATAGCGGGTGCAGGTGGCGCGGCGCATTTGCCGGGCATGGTGGCGGCTATTTCACCCTTGCCGATTATTGGCGTGCCGATTAAGGCTTCCAATTCAATTGATGGTTGGGATTCTATTTTGTCGATTCTTCAAATGCCGAGTGGTGTTCCAGTGGCAACGGTCGCTTTGAATGGTGCTAAAAATGCCGCCATTTTAGCCGCTCAAATCTTAGGCGCAAGCGATAAAACAATGCAAGATAAAGTGGTTGCTTACAAAGCGGAATTGCAAAATGAAGTGACACGTAAGTATGAATTGCTTGGGCGAATCGGTTTTGAAAATTACGGGAAAGATTTTTAGAAGTTGAGAGTTCAAATGAGGAGTCTTTTAACTTTTATTGAGATTTCTTAGTTGTTGATTTTATTGAAATATAAAAAAATCCTGAAAGGCTTCTTTCAGGATTTTTTATACAGGGACGAACTTGAGTTCTGCATGACTATTATGTTGTAAAAAAATTATCCTCCGCATCCTTCACCCGTACTTTGATTGAAAATTGCGAGTTTATTGAATTACATCATTCGCTAGCGGTGTTTAAGAACATCTATTCTTCATATGAATTACAATTAAAATTTATTCCTTCTAAATTCGTAATAATTATTTTTATTTCAAAATAATCGATAACACCAGTGTTGTGAATTTTGTAATTTTTGTCAATATAGGTTTTGTATTTTAAATAATAACTCATTTTAAGAGTTGTATAGTTTTCACAATCTTTATCTATGACAAAGTCGCTTCCATTACCTGTAACTTCCTTAGTATCTTTATCTGTAAGTTTATAAAAATTAGAATTGTGTATTTGCTCAGATGAAAGACTATCTATCACCTGTTTTTCTAGCATTTCAAAAAATTGTTTAGCTAATTTGCCATCGTTAGGTTTAAATGTAATAGTAAAATTACGAGAGTATAGTTTATCGCCTAGTAGTCTTAAATAGCATTTTTGTTCATTTTGAACTTTATTAATACAAATTGGATTCTTAATTGAAAACCCTATTGTCCTTAAATTTTTACTTCCATTTGGATCTTTTACATTTGCAGAAGGCTCATATACAGAGTTTATTATAATTATATAGTCTTTATTCGATGACAATTCAGTTAAAATATCCAAGGAACTTTGTCCATGTTCAAATAATACAAAATCTCCAATAGAACATTGTGATAAAGCATTGATTGATAGAGCTATTAAAAGCGACAGAGTAACAGAAAACTTAATTTGGGTTAGATAATTTCTCATTTCTAATTTTTTTTTATTGCCTCATACTATGGGTGCTCTTGTTAATACCAAATTTATTTCTTATTCTTAATTAGTCATACCCAACATTGAACCCCTTGATATATGTTTACTTAATCACAAATCTCAAACAAATCAAAGGATTCGCTCGTAAATAGTACTTATTCTCTTTCTTTTTTTGTCAAAACTTTGTTTTACTGAGGGGTTAATTCTTTTTAAAAGAAATGCCATTATAAGTAATATTACTATGGTTGTCGGTACAAGCTAAAATTGCTTTTTGATTATCATTAAATTTAAAACAACCTTTTTCAAATATGCAATAGTCTTTATAAGTAGAATTATTTATAAACCGAACTATAAAATAATATTCACCTGCTTTTGTAATTTTAATATAGTCGTATTTATTAACCCAATCTCCAATAAACTTATCTCCATTATTGGAGCATGAGGTAAAGCAAAATATTATAAATAGGAATAATAATCTTTTCATAATTTGTGTGGCTTTATGCTTCACTAAAAAACGTTTAAGGAAAACCTTTTACACTCGGTTGCACTATCTTAATTGACGGAGAAGTTCAAAGAGTCAATTCAATCACATTTAATAAAATGAACAAATTGATATTAGATGGCTCAAAAATATTGAATTAATGCCATTAAATGAATCTCATTTTAAGCCTGACGAGAAATTTATGATTCGCAAATTGGATGGAAGACCATTTTGATTGTTGAAAAATGTTTTTGGATGTTATGGCAAAAATGAAATTTATAATGACTATAGATTATATTCAATCTCACCTTTACATGAACTTTAGTTGTTTAGATTAGCTGTTGGGAGTTTCCAACAAGTCCATATATATGAAAATACTAAATAAATACTTTTTGTGCAAGCCAATCATATATTCATCTTTAATATCTTCCTTATCTGAACCTAAATTCACATTTTTTGTATCTTCAACTATGTTTTTTATTGCAATATCAGTTATCTTATATCTTTTATCGTTTTCGGGTTCTTTAATACTAAGAATATATCCTATTCTTATAGCAACAAAATCTGTTAAACGATCATTAAATTCTAATTGAATATTTTTAAATTGTTCAATATCTGTCGTAGCATAACCTACATCACTATTATTTATAACAAATACGAATTTTACAAAATAAGGTAAATCTTT
>JAYTGH010000073.1:0-2605 GCA_043733645.1 Flavobacterium sp.
TTCTCAAAAAGGTTAAATTGAATTATATTTGCATCTTAAAACCAATAAGATTATGTCATTTTCAGATTTATTTGATAGCGAATTTAAAAGTAGAAATAAAGCTCATTTTTCAGCAATAGTGCGTGTAGCCATTGCCGATGGTGCCTTGAGTAAAGAAGAAAAAGAGTTTTTGGATAAACTAGCAGTTCGTTTAGAAATTTCGGCAGCAGAATATGAAGAAATTCTGGAAAACCCTTCGAAATACCCAATCAATCCGCCTTATTTACACACGCACCGTTTGGAGCGTTTGTATGATTTATCAAGAATGGTTTATGTTGATCATGTTCTTGGACCAAAACAAAAAGAAGTTTTAACCAAATTTGCTCTGGCACTAGGATTTACACCAGGAAACGTTTCTTTTATTGTTGATAAAGCAATGTCGTTGTTAATTTTGCATGTAGATTTGGACACATTTGTTTACGAAATGACGCATATGAATAAGTAGAAGATAGACCGCTGCGCTGCAAGAAACAAGAACGCTTCGCTGAAAGATTTCCATAATATAAAAAGGCAGGAATTTTGATATTCGCTGCCTTTTTTATTACGCTACGCTCCATACAATTCGGCTTCGCCTCGGTTCTTTGTTCTTGTCTCTTACTTCCCTGCCTGCCGACAGGCAGGTTTTCTTTAGCTGTACTTCGCCATAAACGATTCTGCCTTCTCCACCATATTGTAGCTTCCGCAGAAGAACGGCACTCTTTGATGTAGTTCTGTTGGGTTGATTTCCATAATTCTTCCAAAACCATCTGAAGCTTTTCCGCCAGCTTGTTCTGCTATAAATGCCATTGGATTACATTCGTATAACAAACGCAATTTCCCTTTTGGCGCTTTTGAACTTGTTGGATAAATATAGATTCCGCCTTTAATCATATTTCGATGAAGGTCGGAAACCAAGCTTCCTATATAGCGCGAAGTATAAGGGCGGTCGCCTTCTTCGAGCTGACAATATTTGATATAATCTTTTACGCCTTGCGGAAAATGCACATAATTTCCTTCGTTGATAGAATAAATGTTTCCATCTTTAGAAAATTGCATATTGGGATGTGATAGATAAAATGTTCCAATCGCCGGATTTAAGGTAAATCCATTTACGCCATGACCAGTAGTATAAACAAGCATGGTTGAAGTGCCATAAATTACATAACCAGCAGCTACTTGTTCAGTTCCGGGCTGTAAAAAATCTTCTAATTTTACCGGAGTTCCGATAGGAGTAACTCTTCTGAAAACCGAAAAAATGGTTCCTACAGAAACATTCACATCAATGTTAGAGGAACCATCCAAAGGATCCATTAGTACAACATACTTATTGTTGTGTCCGTGGTCTAATCCTTTTACCGTAATGAAATCATCATTTTCTTCGGATGCAATTCCGCATACAATTTCACGATTGATTAAAGTTTGGATAAAAACTTCGTTGGCATAAACATCAAGCTTTTGTTGGTCTTCGCCTTGAATGTTTTGTTCGCCGGCAGCACCAACGATGTCAACCAAACCGGCTTTGTTTACTTTGTAGTTTACGACTTTGGCCGCAAGCCTGATCGAATTAATAATTTTAGATAATTCTCCCGATGAATACTGATGCGCCTTTTGGTTTTCAATAATAAATTCCCCTAAGGTTCTGTTGCGTTCTTCCATTACGAAATCGTTGTAGTTGTTTGTGCAAATATCGATAAATTTGGCAAAGAAAAAATCTATTTCGCCAAGAAATTATTAATTGTATTTTTGTTAAAATTTTGACACAAATGAACATCCGAAAAGGAGAAAAAAAAGATATGAAAGCCGTTCTTGATTTAATTCAGGAATTGGCCACTTTCGAAAAAGAACCTGATGCAGTTGTCGTAACTGTGGCTGATTTAGAGCGAGATGGTTTTGGTGATTATCCCTTGTTTCATACTTTTGTTGCTGAGGTTGAAGACGAAATTGTTGGAATTGCATTGTACTATTACCGCTATTCAACCTGGAAAGGGAAAACCATTCATTTAGAAGATTTGATTGTCAAAGAAAAAATGCGAGGTTCTGGTTTGGGCTTTGCGTTGTATTCTAAAATCATTGAGCAAGGAAAAGTTGATAAGGTTCGCCGAATTGAATGGGCAGTTTTAGATTGGAATACACCAGCGATAGATTTCTATATCAAATCGGGCGCAAAAGTGCTAGATGACTGGCGTGTGGTGCAAATGGATGAAAACGGAATAAATGAATTTTTAAATAAAAAATAGAAACAAGAAGCAAGAAGTAAGACCACTTCGTTGCAAGAACAAAAGTCTTTCTTCTTGGCTCTTTCTTCTTTCTTCTAAAATTAGTAAAATGAGAATATTCAAATTTGGTGGTGCTTCTGTAAAAGATGCCGATGGTATAAAAAATGTATTCAGCGTATTGGAAAAAGTAGGTCACGAAGACACACTTTTGATAATTTCCGCTATGGGAAAAACCACAAATGCATTGGAAATCGTAATCAAAAATTACTTTGAAAAATCAAATGAATTGCATTCGTCTTTGCAGGATGTTAGAAAATACCACAACCAAATTTTATTGGATTTATTTGATGATGAAGAGCATGATGTTTTTT
>JAYTGH010000074.1:0-2598 GCA_043733645.1 Flavobacterium sp.
CACGGTTCTTGAACCACAACTTACGATGCCCGATGTGCTTCGCCCGGAGCAAACCGTAAATGTAAAAGTTTCCGAAAGACACGGCAAGAAAATGACCTATACCATAGCCGTTGTTGATGAAGGCTTGCTCGATTTAACCCGTTTCAAAACACCAAATGCTTGGGATAGTTTCTATACTCGTGAAGCTCTCGGTGTTCGAACCTGGGATATTTATGATGAGGTTATCGGCGCGTATGGCGGAAAAGTAAATCAGGTTTTCAGTATCGGTGGTGATGCTGATTCTGGTGGCGGAAAAGCCAAAAAAGCGAATCGTTTCAAACCGGTTGTGCTTTATTATGGTCCATTCGAATTGGGTAAAGGCGAAAGCAAAATCACCAAAATTACGTTGCCAAAATACATTGGTTCTGTGCGTACTATGGTTGTTGCCGCTGATGCCGAAACCAGCGCTTACGGTATGGCAGAAAAAGCAACACAAGTTAGAAGTCCGTTGATGGTTTTGGCTTCGTTGCCAAGAAAGATTTCACCTTCAGAGAAAGTGACTATTCCGGTTACATTATTTGCAACCGAAAAAAACATCAAAAATGTAACACTCCAAATCAAGTCAAATAGTGCGGTTAAAGTGGTTGGAAGCACTACTCAAAAAGTGACTTTTACTGAACCTGACGAGAAAATGGCATACTTCAATCTGGAAGTGGGAAGCGTTACCGGCATTGGTAAAATAGATATTATTGCGACTTCAGGAAAAGAAAAATCAACCTATTCTGTAGAGATTGATGTGACCAATCCAAATCCGGTCACCAATGCGTATTCTGATATTATGATTGAGCCAAATAGTTCCAAAACGATTACATGGAAAACCTTTGGAGTAACAGGAAGCAACAAAGCCGGAATAGAAGTATCATCGGTGCCAACGGTTGATTTTGGACGACGATTGAACTATTTAATTCAGTACCCTCACGGTTGTGTTGAGCAAACGACATCGGCTGTTTTCCCTCAATTGTATCTTACAGATATAATGGATTTAGATGCCGTTCGAAAACAAAATATTCAGCAAAATGTTACTGCCGGAATCCAAAAATTGGGTAATTTCCAATTGCCAAATGGTGGTTTCTCTTATTGGCAAGGCAACTCCGAAGCCGATGATTGGGGAAGTTCTTATGCCGGACATTTCCTGATTGAAGCCGAGAAAAAAGGCTATGTGCTGCCAATCAGCTTCAAATCAAAATGGATTTCCTACCAAGGGAAAATGGCTAAACAATGGCGTTTTGAAAAACAATATGGAAACGATTTGGCACAAGCTTATCGACTTTACACATTGGCAGTTGCAGGTTCAGCAGATTTAGCTTCGATGAACAGATTGCGAGAAACTGTTGGTATTTCTAACGAAAGCAAGCTTCGTTTAGCAGCAACTTATGCTTTGATAAAACAAAATGCAGCCGGAATGGCATTGTTGTCAAAATCATTCATCGATGAGCAAAATTATGATGATGGCTATTACTATTATTATGGTTCAGCCGACAGAAACCGAGCAATGGCATTGGAAACTTTAACCCTTTTGGGTCAAAAACAACAAGCATTTGCCATGGCGACGAAATTGGCAAAAAATCTATCAAGCGACCAATGGATGAGTACGCAAACAACTGCTTATGGTTTGTATGCGATGTCAAAATTCGCCAAATCCAATGGAAGTAAAGGCGTTTCTGTTCAATATTCAAACGGAGGAAAACCAATTGTTATTAATACAAACAAAACAGTAGCACAAAGAAATCTGGTTGTAAAAAACGGCGGAAATGCTATTACTATTAAGAACAACAAAAACAATACGCTTTTTGTTCGTGTCTTGAATAGCGGAATTTTACCTGTTGGAAGTGAAAAAGTGATGCAGAATAATTTATCCGCCAGTGTGATTTTTAAAGACCGAAAAGGGAAAGTGATTTCGGTTACAGAAATTGCACAAGGAACCGAATTTTATGCCGAAGTTACTTTGACAAACCGCAAAAATGAACACGTAGAAAATGTTGCCTTGTCACAAATTCTGCCTTCCGGATTCGAAATTGTAAACACTCGCTACACCGATTTTGGGGATGCAACCAGCAATTTTGCTGATTATATTGATATTCGTGATGACCGCGCCAATTACTATTTCAGTCTGAAAGCCAACGAAACACGCAAATTCAAAATCCTGTTGAACGCTTCTTATTTGGGTAAATATTATTTACCTGGATTGCAGTGTGAAGCCATGTATGACAACGATTTCTTGGCAAGAACAAAAGGACAATGGGTAGAAGTGGTAAAATAAATTTAAAGACCCTAGGGTTTCAAACCCTGAAAGGGTTCATTTAATGTAAAAATGAAAACCAAACTCATAGCGTTATACCAACGCCTCATAAACTATATCAAACGTAACCCAAAGAAATCTATTGTCTTAGCAATTTTGCTGATAGTTTATTACTTTTCGTTACCGCGCACTCTTTTCGAAGAACCATATTCCACCGTTATCGAAAGCAGTGACGGCGAATTATTGGCTGCTAAAATTGCCCGTGATGGTCAATGGCGTTTTCCGGCAAAAGACAGCGTTCCCGATAAGTTCAAAAAATG
>JAYTGH010000075.1:0-2593 GCA_043733645.1 Flavobacterium sp.
ATCAATTGGTAACGCAATTCTACTGATTTTTTGGCTTTTGCCATAGTAAGAACATCTTTTCGAGCCACTTCCGAAGCTACGTCTTCCTGCGCATGCGGACGAAATATTGGATTAAAAACGCCGTATTGCAACCAACGCAAATACAATTCGTTGTCAAAATAATCGCCTGCAAATCCGCCAAGGTCAGAGTGCATATAGCCTAAACCTTGCATTCCCATTTGAAGCGCTATCTCCATTTGGCTTTGTAATCCGCCCCAACTTCTGCTAACATCTCCGCTCCAAGGCACCATTCCGTATCGTTGCGAACCCGAATATCCAGCACGCATTAATACAAATGGTCGTTGCATTGGGAAATCTTTTTTATAACCATCTGCTAGTAGTTTGGCCCAATTATGGCCATAAATGTTGTGGACTTCATCCGCTTTTCCAGCAGCTGTTATTACTTTTGAAGGAAAAACTTCGGGTTCCCCCAAATCGCCCCATAGTCCGCCAACCCCTTGATTGATTAATCTTTTATAGACATTCCAAAACCAGTCTTTTCCTTCGGGTTTGAATATATCAACCACACTCGTGTTTCCGAAGTAGAAATCCCAAGTTGCCGGTTTTCCGGTTTTATCGGTTACCAATACTTTTTTGTCGACAGCTTCCTGCCATTTCGTTGAGGTTGTTAGAACGAAAGGTTCTGTAATCAGAATCGTTTTTATACCTTTGGCATTCAGATCAGCAATCATTTTATCCGGATTTGGGAAATTGTCTTTGTCCCAATCCAAATTTCCCATTGTGCCTTTTATTCCTTTTCCAAACCAATATAAATCTAGGATAATAGCATCAACAGGGACATTGTTTTGTTCAAATTTTTTGATGGTATTTTCTACTTCTTCCTGCGAATGATATCCAAATCGACTTGAAAAATTTCCAAAAGCCCAACGTGGAAGCAAAGGTTGCTTTCCGGTCAAATCAGTGTAATTTCCAACTAAATCCGTCCAAGTGTTACCAACAATTACTTGGTAAGTTTTTCTTCCAGAAATGGTTTCGTAGGTTAACGTATTGTCTTTTTTGCTATCCAAATCTAAATAACCAATCGCAGGATTATCAAAATGAACTGCATATAATTTTGACGACATCACTAGCGGAATACAGAAATTCATTAACTCGGCTTTGGTTTCATAACCGTAATGCGCGCGATTGTATAATTGCAAACGATTGCCACGACGATTCATGCCTAAGGCTCGAGCGCCACCACCATATAAAGCTTCAGAATTGTCAAGATTGAAAGATAAAGTTTGGGTTGAGTCATTGACTTTGGTAAAACCTGATTTTTCAGAAATAATGGTTAGGTTGGAATTGTCTTTATACGTAATTTGAAATGGACTTTTATTGACCACAACAGTAATATATTCAGTTCCGAAAGACAAAAAATTTCCATTTTTCAATAGTTGAAATTTATAGGGAACATTCTTCAAAACTACCGCTTCCGATTTTAAATTATTGGTTTCCCCTTTTGGAATAAATGTATTTTCAACAATTTTATTGCTAAGGAAATGTATCTGATAATCACCGTCGCTGGTTTTAACAATGGCAACTCCATCTTTTTGAGTTAGGCTAATAAATTTTCTCTTTGCATTTTGCGCAAACGAAATTGATGTTATAAATAATAATAATAGTATTTTTTTCATATCTTATAGTTTTGTCATTTCGACCACCGGGAGAAATCACATAAAATTAAGATTACGAGATTTCTCTTTTGTCGAAATGACAATTGCAGTTTTTATTTTAATTCTAATATGAGAACAGCTTTTCCATCGATAGTAATATCATTTTTTAAATCAAAAGATTCATTGTTAAAAATATCTTTCCCCGATTTGTATTTATTGATGCATTCCTGAAATCTCTTGGTTTTAAAAGTTTGCTTTTCAGGATTGTTATTGATAATGACCATAACACTTTCGGTTTCGTTATAACGGAAATAAACATACACATTATTCTCCGGAATATAATGCATCATTTTTCCGTTATGAATCACGTCTTTTGATTTTCTCCAGTTGAATAATTTGGAAGTAAAGTCAAAGAATTTGTTTTGTTCCTCAGTTCTTCCGGATTTTGTAAAAGCGTCATTTGTGTCGCCATTCCAACCGCCGGGGAAATCCCTTCTGATATCTCCATCGCCGTTTTTGTCCTTATTGCCAGCCATTCCAATTTCTGAACCATAATAGAGTTGCGGAATGCCGCGAACAGTTGCCAAAATTGTCATTGCCATTTGGTATTTTCTAAAATCATTTTTATAAATGTCGTTAAACCGATTGGTATCATGATTTTCGGCAAAAGTTAAAATGTTGTTTGGATTTGCGTATAAAAAATCATTAGTAAAGTTCAGGTAAACGTTAATCATTCCTTTATCCCATTCTTGTTTGTCCTGATTGAAAACGGAGCTAAAAGCATCAAATAATGTAAAGTCCATTACCGAAGGCAAGTGCGAGTTGAAACTTTGAAGCGCTCCAATTTTACTGTCTTTTTGCCAATAGGATATTTTTGCCTGACTGTTGAGCCAAGCTTCGCCAACAATATTGAAATTCGGATATTCATCAGTAATGGC
>JAYTGH010000076.1:0-7235 GCA_043733645.1 Flavobacterium sp.
GAAGTTAAATTGATAGAAAAGTGTAAAGCTAAAAATGAAATTAAGAAAAGTCCTGAAAGCGCCATAGCGACTTTTTTAGCAATGGACGAACCCAAAACGGAAGATTTTGCCATAATTGTGTAGAATTTTTAAAAAACAACACAAAAATACAGCTATTTGCCAACAACTACAACCTTTTCGTTGTAATTTATAATCAATTTAAAGTGGGTTAAAACCTGTTGGTTTTCAATAATTTGTCAATTGAGAGTTATGGTTGCGACTGTCATTATTTATCTTCCTCTAATCCTAATAGCATTACTTTAACATCGTAGTCCCTGTCGTTGCCATATTCCCATTTTTTGTCATATTTCTGACCTCTAATCTGAATTACTAAAACAGAATCTTTCGAATTTCTTAACGTATCCTTTAGATATAGATCGACTAACCCCTCCTTTTTCATTTGTAAAATGAAATCAAAACTTCTGAATTTATGCGCTTTTATTTGCTGCTGAATTTTGTTATAAGGCAATTTGCTTTTGGATTTGTAAAACTGATTTTCGGCATATGAAAACCAATCAATGGCTAGGGAATCAGGAGGAAGCTTATTTTCTGCTTTCTCACCATGATTGTCATACTTGTTGCTACACGAATTAAAAACTATTCCCTTTACATTCTCGTTAACCGGAAAATCGACATAAACATCATTCCCCGAAAATTCTCCATTGGAAATCCTTACCGGAGCATCTTCTTTTGCAACATTAACATAGCAACTCCAATTGTATTTTTCTGTCCATTTGTTTGCTATCTCTTTCTTAATTACAAAAAGCAATAAGATCAGCAATATGGTAATTAGAGATGTATTTAGAATTTTGTTACGCATCACAGTAATTAATTATGAAAGCCGTGAGCCAATACAGAGGCATATAAAAAGAACAAAGCATATATCGCTAAGAAAATCAGACCAAAACCAGCTGCGAAAAAAAAGCCCAGTTTGAAAGGACGTTCTTTAACTACAATACCAGCCATGAGATATATAGCAATATTGAAGTAGAAAAGATAGAACAGATTTTCTAAAAAATCATTCGACCATGATTCATACATCTGGGAATAAAAGACAAGAGAAAAGAACGTAATTGCAATAAGCAAAAACAAAGTAGTCTTCGGATTACTGAGCTGTTCTTTACTTAACATACGTCGGAACTAAACCACGTAATCCCATGTCAACAACATTCTCACCGGCGCTAGGTTCGTACTTACCGTCAGGTGTTCCTAGCTCGTGCCATTCGAAACTGTTGTTGCTTGACAGCGATAGCGTTATCACTACATCATTGGTTTCGGTGCCGTCAATCACTAAATTGCTGGCAAATCTTCCCGTAACTACACATGAGTGCAAATCCCTTGGTATTGGAGAACTACCTTCAATTGGATTTGGAACTGTTGTTGATCCGGCTGGTGCTTGTCCCGAAGTAGAATAAGGATAGTCATTCAAGGCAAAAGCCCAATATCCTTGCGCTCTGTTTCCGTTTACAGGAAAAGTAGTATTATCTACATCGAAAGTTGTTATGTACGTATTAAAGCCAACAAAACTGGCTAACGTTCCTTCGTAATCATTTCCGTTAGCAGCACGAACATTGATTTGATAATTTTGATAGGATAGTGAAACACGCATCCATTCATAACTTCCCGTAGCAACCTGACTTAAAGGAATTTTCAGAAAAGTTTCGCCTTGAGAAACAATTTTTGACTTGCTAAAATCTATGGCATTGCTTCCGCCAAGTGTAGTTTCCGGAGCATGATATAAAATTGTTCCATTTCCTAGTAGCGTGTTGGCATTTGGCGCCATTTCTACATAATGCGAAGAAATCAAATTAAAAACCGGCGATTGCGCGGCATTTCCGACCGCAACTGTTGAGGGTTGTCCTAAATTGTTCAGTCGTGCCTGATTAGGGTCAAATTGAAATTTGATAATCAACATCGGCTCGCTCTTAGTATCGCTGCTGCAAGAATACAATGTAACCATGGTAATTACTACTAATAATACGCTATATGCTTTCTTCATTCTAATTCAATTTGGTTAATTTTATTCTGCGACGAATTTAATCGATTTCTATTACAGATAACGGCAAAAAACAATTTTTATTACATTTGAGTACAAAATCCAACGAGAATGTTTTCCCAATTTATTAAAACAGCAACCGCAGAAGATTCAGAAAAAGACAATAAGGAAATCATGCAGTCGTTTCAGGAATTGAAACTAAAAAAGAACGACTATTTTGTTAAAGAAGGTGCAATCTGTAACCATTTCTGTTTTGTCGAAAGTGGCATTCTGCAACATTCTATCGAAGTGCTTGGCGAAGAAAAAACCACTTATTTGGCATTGCGAAATTCATTCACTTCTTCGTTATACAGCTTTCTAAACAAAACACCATCGCGAAAAGGCATTAAAGCGATTGTAGATTGTGAGTTGTATGTAGTCGATTTGAAAACCTTTAAAAATATGATTGAAAATAATCCGGCATTTCATCGGTTTTACTATAATTTGATTGAAAAGCAAATCTGCCTCATTGATGATTATCGGATCGATTTGCTGACTTTAACTCCCGAAGAACGCTATAATAAACTACTGGTAACCGAGCCCAAATTATTACAGGAAGTGCCTTTGCATTATCTCGCTTCTTTCCTCGGCATTTCAACACGACACATGAGTAGAATCCGTAAAAATATCGATTAGCTATTTGTCATTCCGAGGCACGAGGAATCTCATAGTGAGATGCTTCCTTCGTCAGCATGACAAGTTTGTAAAAATAACGCCATTTGGCGTGTGTTTGATTTTCTAGTTTGATTAGCTTTGTACTATTGCCTTTTGGCTAATCACTAATTACCATTCACTAATCACTTAAAAATGACATGAGCCGTTAGGCGATTGCATATGACCATTAAAAAACAATAAAAAAGACATATGAAATACCATCAAATAGACCGCCAATTGTTTATTAAAAACAGAGCAAAATTCACAGCACAAATGAAACCTAACAGTGTTGCTGTATTTAATTCCAATGATATTTATCCGGTTTCTGCTGATAGTTCATTGCCTTTTGCACAACATCGCGATATATTTTATTTATCTGGCGTTGATCAGGAAGAAAGTATTTTGTTATTGTTTCCGGATGCACCTTATGAACATTTAAAAGAAATCTTATTTCTAAAAGAAACTAACGAACACATTGCTATTTGGGAAGGTGAAAAACTAACCAAAGACAGAGCTTTTGAAGTTTCCGGAATCAAATCGGTGATTTGGCTGCAGGATTTTCATAAAACATTGAAAGAAGTTATGGCTTACGCCGAAACGATGTACATCAACACCAACGAACATTACCGCGCCTCGATTGAAACCGAAACCCGGGAAGCACGTTTTGTAAAATGGTGGAAAGAAAACTATCCGGCACACAAAGTGGAGAAATCGAATCCTATTTTGCAACGCATCCGCTCTATCAAAGAAAGCGAAGAACTCGATTTAATTCAGGAAGCGTGTAACATTACCGAAAAAGGATATCGTCGAGTGTTGCAGTTTGTGAAACCAAACGTAACCGAATATGAAATTGAAGCCGAGTTTGCTCATGAATTCTTGAGAAATCGCTCTAAAGGTTTTGCCTACACACCAATCATTGCGTCGGGAAACAACGCTAACGTGTTGCATTATATCGAAAACAACCAGCAATGCAAAACCGGTGATTTGATTCTGCTTGATGTTGGTGCCGAATATGCCAATTATTCAAGCGACATGACGAGAATGGTTCCTGTTTCCGGGAAGTTTACCGATAGGCAAAAAGAGGTTTACAATGCGGTTTTACGCGTAAAAAACGAAGCTACAAAAATGTTAGTTCCGGGGAATTTCTGGAAACAATATCATGTAGAAGTGGGTAAAATAATGACTTCCGAATTACTAGGTTTGGGATTAATTGACAAAGCCGATGTCCAAAACGAAAACCCAGATTGGCCGGCGTATAAAAAATATTTCATGCACGGAACTTCGCACCACATGGGATTAGACACGCATGATTACGGACTTTTACACGAACCAATGAAAGCCAATATGGTTTTCACGGTTGAGCCGGGAATCTATATTCCGGCAGAAGGTTTCGGAATTCGTATTGAAGATGATGTGGTAATTCAGGAAAAAGGCGAACCGTTTAATTTAATGCGAAACATTCCGATTGCCGTTGAGGAAATTGAATCGATAATGAATTCTTAGTTAGAGGAAAGAGGCAAGAGAAAAGAGAATAGAATATAGATAATAGACGGCTCACGGAAGTGGGTCGTTTTTTATGTACTATTTTGGAGGGTATAGCTATGCTGTCGGAATCGTTTCCACCAAAACCTCATTTCCTGCTTTATCATAATAGCTGCAGGTCTTTTTATCCATCAACACTATCCATTTTTCTATTCCGGATTTTGCACAATCTTTTCTGAATGTTGAATAATCGGTTTTGCCTTGTTGGTGCGCTTTTAAATCGGCTTTGAATTGCTCAATATTACATTCTTCTGTGATGCTACATATTTCTTGAAGTCCTTCTGATGATGCTTTAAAGTTGTCTTTTCCGCAATAATCAGTGTGATTATCAAAAACAAAGGTTTCAAAAGACGTTACACCAAGAGCCATAATCTCCTGCATGTATTTTGGAAAATCAGCACCGCTTTTTACTTTGGAATGCGCGAATTTTATTTGTTGGATAGTGAACATTTAATAAATTTTAAAATTCAAATATACTGTTTTCAAAAAACACTTCTCCACTTTTGTCATTCCAACGAAGGAGGACACGAGGGCAAAGCGCTAACTGGCGAAGCAATCTCCACAACAGGATCAGATGCTTCCTCAGTCAGCATGACAAGTTTATTGATAACTTTTTATGTTTATCCTTATCATTTTTAAAAATAATCAGTAGCTGTTTTTTATTTCCCTTAGAGGAGCTATACAAAACACCATGGTCTTTTGACTAAATCACCATGGTCTTTTTATCAATTCACCATGGTGTTTTTATAAAAGCATGCTGAGCAAATTAATTTATGCTCCTTAAGAACCATTTTATTTTTCAACATCTTTCGTGTATTCGTACCTAAACCCTATTTTTGACACGGCAAACTGCGACTAAATACTGTGACTAAGACTATCATCTACAAAAACACAAAAATCTCTTATACCGAGGAAGGTAAAGGCACTGCTGTGGTTTTATTGCACGGTTTTCTAGAGAATAAAACGATGTGGAAAGCCTTTATTCCTGAATTGAGTCAGAAACACAGAATCATCACCATCGATTTATTGGGTCATGGCGAAACCGAATGTTTGGGTTATGTTCATTCTATGGAAGACCAAGCCGATATGGTTCATGCCGTTTTGCACGAATTAAAAATCAGGAAAGCAGTACTTATTGGTCATTCTATGGGCGGTTATGTAGCTTTGGCTTTCGCCGAATTATATCCGGACAATGTAAAAGGAATTGTGCTGCAAAACTCAACTTCGCGTGCGGATAGCGATGAGCGTAAAAAAAACAGAGACCGGGCAATCAAAGCGGTAAAACAAAACTATACCAACTTTGTCCGCATGTCAATTGCGAATCTTTTTAGTGAAGACAATCGGGAAAAACTAACCAAAGAAATTGAAAACGTAAAACTCGAAGCGTTGCAAACTCCGTTACAGGGAATCGTCGCAGCACTCGAAGGCATGAAAATCCGCAAAGACAGAGAAGTGTTGTTACACTTTGCACCTTATCCTATTCAGTTGGTTTTAGGAAAAAAAGATGGGGTTTTACTTTATGATGAAAACATTGACCAAATTGATGGCACTAAAGTGCAACTCACCACTTTTGCCGACGGACATATGTCACATATAGAAAACGAAAAGGAATTGAGAAAAGTATTGGCTGATTTTTTGAAGAAGGTTTAAACACAGATTGCACAAATTTGCACAAATTCATCTGTGTCAATTTGTGGAATCTGTGTTTTTAATTTATTTTTTCTTCAAATGGAACATCAACATTCAAAATTTCCCGCAATAAAATCACAAGCTGTTCCAGATAGTTTTCCATGATTTCGCTCGAAATTATGGCGAAAGCCTCTTTGTCCTGCTTGAACTGAAAGGGTAAAAATCCTGTTTTTAAGTTTTTAAAAGATAGGATTCCGGCTTCCATTTCCTGACCTTTCGCCAGTTCTTCATACATAAAAGCATACGCCAAAACCTGAATGATTTTATCGTTTTTGATATCATCGGTTAAACCGTTCCAATCTTTTAGAATAATATTGTTCTTGTCAACTTTCCCTGTTTTATAATCAACGATTCTGATTCTTCCGTTGCGAAGTTCAATTCGGTCCACATTTCCTTTTATAAGCACCGGAAAAGGCAATCGGGCATCAGTTAATACTCTTTCATAGGTAGTTTCTAAAGATACTATTTGAATTTCATCGCCATTTTCGATAGCATCTAATTCTATTTTTAGAAAGTTCAGCACATTTCGCTTGGCAACTTCAAAGGCTAAAAGGTTTCTTCCTTTTTTAATTTCGCCTTCTTTATAGACTTTTTTAAATTGATTTAAAACTTCTTCATCAATTTTAGAAATGCAGATTTTGATATCTTCGATAGTTAAAAGTCGTCCAATGGTTGGTTTATACAATTCTTCTAAAGTGCCGTGAATAATGGTTCCCAGAGTATTAACCGCAATGTTTTCTTCAACCTCATCCGTTTCCGAAATACGTAAAACCCGTTGAAAATAAAACTGAATTGGATTGCGGATATATGTGGTCAAAGAAGAAGGTGAAAATCCTTTATCTGCAATTTCGCGCAAGCGAATCATAACACTTGCTGTTTTTGGAACAACTATCGGTTGATGCGCAATATTGGGTACATCGGGATTGTAATATTGAAATGTTAAGTTGTGATTGGGCTGCTTTTCAATTTCCAATTGCGTGATGAAACGGCTTTTTTCGCCGGCATCAAAACCCTGACTATCGGAATTATAAATCAGATAAATGTTTTTGGCGCGTTGCAGCAAATGATAGAAATGATAGGTGTAAATAGCATCTTTCTCTTTGTATGTGGGCAATCCATACTGCAACTTCACATCATAAGGAATGAAAGAATTGCTAGTTTTCCCTGCCGGAAATTTACCTTCATTTACCGATGTAATGATTACGGTTTCGAAATCTAAAACACGACTTTCTAAAACGCCCATAACCTGCAAACCACTCAAGGGCTCACCTTCAAA
>JAYTGH010000077.1:0-2576 GCA_043733645.1 Flavobacterium sp.
CTTTTTTGTGGGCAATCCGCAGTCTTCTTTTTATGAAACAAAAGGTTTCAAAAACATCCTCAACTACGTGTTGAAGAAAGGCGAAAACCGCCAAATGTCGTTCAAACAATCCGCCAAGCATTTTATTTTCATCAGAGAAAACGTCCGTTCGCTCAATGGTGCGCGCAGTATCATGGAAATACTGAGGGGTATCGCTTTGGGGGAAAAGGAGAAGGCGCCGTTTTAAACTTGTGTTTCATGGGTTATTTTACGGATTATTTTTACTAACATAACGTACTAACTGGTATATAAGTATTCCCAATCCTATTATTAGCATAACGACATTGAACCAAGTATATATCTCATATAAAGGTTTATTGTTGTTTAAAACAACAATTATTTGATAAACTGGAATTATTATTATTATTAAACCTATTAATGAATAAATTTTATTATTATTCTCCATTTTATTTCAAATTATTGATAAGTGTGATAAAATAGTTAAGGTATCTAAATTCTTATTACTTAAATCAATTTTACAATACTCAATGAGCTTAATAAAAATCTCTATTTCCTCTAATTCAGGGAATATTTTTGCGATAGCGCAACTTACTTCGTAAGCAATATATCCTTTTTGAAAACCGTCAATTTCCCCAGTGTTTTTTATCCAAGAATCAAACATTTTATAAGTATACTCTGTTGCTGCATGTAAAATAACTCTGTAACTAATTTCCCCATTAGTACCTAATTCAGAATATAAATCTCTGAAATATATATCTCTCAGTTTTAAGCCAGTCGAATTAAAAGACTTGCTCACTTCACTGTTAGAAAACATAATGACTTTTGGAATTTCATTTAATAGTATCATAAGCTCAAAAATTTTAGGAGTATATATTTAAAATGCTGTATAAAAACAATGATGTATTATACTTTCAGAAGACCCTTCAATTAGAGGTCTATCGGCTTCATAGAATTTTAATAAACTATGTTCTTTTGCAAGAGGATGATTCATATTATAAGAGTAGACACCTGCATCCCAAAATCTATGAGAATGCCTTGTGGTTTCAATCAGAAAATCTTTGCTTAACAGTATTTTGCTTTCCTTAAAATTCTTTTTAATGACAATGTTAGGCTCATTACGACTGGCTACTGGAATCGCAAAAAAAAGAAGATGATTTAATTTATTTACATGTGCATAGTCCGCCACAAACTGTGCAAAAAAAACTTGATTTGGGTTACTTAAATCAACGTATTCAATTATCATTCTATAGATAATTGTATCAAACCCATTTTCAATCAGGGTTCTCATTTCTTTCCCGTATGTTATTGCTTCTGCCGAAATCATTGTAGTTATTTATTAAAGTGCATCTATATTAATAGTTAAAGCGATTATTTTTAAAAAAAAATTACAGCCAACATCAAAGCAATACAAGTCATCGTATTTAAATATCATTTTCAAGTTAAAAATTAAATTTGCTATTGCATTATTTTAAACAAATATATAATTATTATTTTACTTGGGCAAATAAAAGATAAAATATGCGAGATTTTTATTCCAGTTATACAGATAAATAGTAGGTTTTGTCCAAATTTCCTAAGTAAAATGAACAAAACCTACCGTTCATCTGTATAGCACTATTTCTTCGCTAAAATAATATACGAATCGGTAGAACAAAACGGGTTTGCTTGCGAACACAAAAATATTTAATCTACAAAATACTAATTCCAGTTTAAATTTTGTCAATATTTCCATTGTAGATTCCCGCCTTCCATTTTTCAAACCACACCAAGCATCCCCTCAGTATATTTGGCTAAAAAGCCGTTTTTCATATAAAATCAAGATTTGCAGATTACAATCACCTTTTTACAGATTGCAAGAAAAAATATTGAAAAATACTGAGGGGTGTCTGTCTTTGATAGATGACCCCTGAGTGCTTTATTTGGTGTTGCGTAATAAATTTCTCGAAAAGTTAAACGAGAGTAAATGCTAATTTTTTCAAGCAAAAAGAAGGATATTGATGCTTGAACCGGCTTTTTTACTCGCGAGCAAAGCGTTTTCGTGGGTTACTGGGTGCATTATTTACCTTATAAATAATTTCAAAAACTTTATTCATGAAATTATTTTCCTTATAAAAGATTTCAAAAACCTTATTCGCGAAATTATTTGCTTCATAAAAGATTTCAAAAATCTTATTCGCGAAATTATTTCCTTTATAAAAAATTTCAAAAACCTTATTCGCGAAATTATTTACCTTATAAAAAATCAGGTTTCATTTTTTTTAGTTTTTTGAAATAATAATGTGTTGTAAATAATTGAAAACCAATAAGTTATATTTTTTTAAAATAAGCAAATTAATGATTATGCTGTTTATACCTCGATAATGGCGTGTTTTTAAAATGAGGTATGGAGAAACTAATTCAAATTTCATAATCTATAAAAATTAAAAGAAAATGGCTACACGCAAAGCATGTTATCCAGGTTTGGTGAAAATGGAACAACGCCTAACCGGTTTGAAATCCATTGACACCGCCTTAGAACTTCACAACGGCATCAAAGTGATGGATGGTGAAGTTTTGAAATCGAACTATAAAAAAGT
>JAYTGH010000078.1:0-2576 GCA_043733645.1 Flavobacterium sp.
ATATATATCTTTTGAAAAACTAATCCTTATCAACTAATTTATTGGTCAGTATCATTACAATTTTGTATCAGAATAAAACGCTTTTAAACAGTTGTAAACTACTTTATATTGCTATCAATATTTTCAATCCGATATCGACAATTTCTCTGTAAATCCTATTATCTTTGCAATCTATATTCAGTTTAAATAAAAGTTAGACGCTTTTAAACTTTTAAACTCATAAACTTTTAAACTCAAGAATGAAATTAGACAGAAAAGAAATCCTTTCAGCATTAGAAACTATTACCATTGCTGGCGAAGGAAAAAATATGGTTGAAAGCGGTGCGGTAAAAAACGTACTTACTTTTGGCAATGAAGTTGTGGTTGAATTGGTAATTGCCACACCAGCAATGCACATAAAAAAGCGTGCTGAAGATGATATCAAAAAATTAATCCACGAGAAATTTTCTCCCAATGCTGTGGTGAAAGTGAATATCAAAGTAGAAACTCCAACTCAAAATCCAAACGAAATCAAAGGAAAAGCAATTCCCGGAATCAGCAATATTATTGCTGTAGCTTCAGGAAAAGGCGGCGTTGGGAAATCAACGGTAACCGCAAACTTAGCCGTGACTTTAGCCAAAATGGGTTTCAAAGTTGGGATTTTAGATGCTGATATTTATGGGCCAAGTATGCCAATCATGTTTGATGTGGAGAATGAAAAACCAATTTCGGTTGAGGTTGACGGCAAATCAAAAATGAAACCCGTAGAAAGCTACGAAATCAAAATACTTTCTATCGGATTTTTTACAGCGCCAAGCCAGGCGGTTATTTGGCGTGGACCAATGGCATCTAAAGCATTAAACCAAATGATTTTTGACGCCGACTGGGGACAATTAGATTTTATGCTCATCGATTTACCACCAGGAACAGGCGATATCCATTTGTCAATCATGCAATCGTTACCCATTACCGGTGCTGTTGTTGTGAGTACGCCACAAGCCGTAGCTTTGGCTGATGCCAAAAAAGGAGTTTCGATGTTTTTATCAGACAGCATCAACGTTCCCGTTCTCGGAATTATAGAAAATATGGCGTATTTCACTCCAGAAGAATTGCCAAACAACAAATATTATATCTTCGGAAAAGAAGGTGCCAAAAACCTGGCAGAAGATTTACAAGTGCCATTTTTAGGTGAAGTTCCATTGGTGCAAAGCATTCGCGAAGCCGGAGATTACGGTCGCCCGGCCGCCTTGCAAACCGCATCGGTAATTGAAAAAGTATTTGAAGAAATTACACGAAATGTGGTTCAGGAAACGGTAAACAGAAACGAAAGTTTACCACCAACCGAAGCTATCAAAATAACAACCATGGCTGGATGTTCCGCCGTGAATAAAAAATAGACTTCTTAGACTTCTTAGAATTTCAGACTACTTAGAAAAAACTAATTGCCTAAATTCTAATGATCTAACAACCTAATAATCTAAAATGTCTAAATTATGAACGCAGAAGAATTAACGTTAAACATTGAAAAAGCCTTAAACGAAATCAGACCTTTTCTGAATTCAGATGGTGGCGATATCAAATTGGTTTCTATTGAAGATGAAAAGCATGTCAAAGTAAGACTCGAAGGCGCCTGCACCGGCTGTAGTTTGAGTATGAGCACCATGAAAGCCGGAGTAGAAACTACAATTAAGAGATACGCACCACAAATAGAAACGGTTGTAAATATTGCTTAGTTTATCGTTTAAGAAAGTTTTAAACTCTTAAACCCTAAACTCTTAAACTTTTCCGAATGATCGAAACAGATATACTAATAATCGGAGCCGGACCAACAGGACTCTTTGCTGTTTTTGAAGCAGGATTATTAAAACTAAAATGCCATCTTATTGATGCCTTGCCGCAAATAGGCGGGCAGCTTTCCGAATTATATCCAAAAAAACCCATCTACGATATTCCGGGTTTCCCCGAAGTATTAGCAGGAGATTTGGTTTCCAATTTAATGGAACAAATTAAGCAATTCCAACCCGGATTCACTTTGGCAGAAACAGCCGAAACAATTGAGAAATTAGAAGACGGAACTTTCATAGTTATCTCTAATAAAGGAACAAAACACCACGCCAAAGCGGTTGCTATTGCTGGTGGTTTAGGAACTTTTGAGCCAAGAAAACCAATTATTGAGGATGTTTCGTTCTATGAAGAAAAAGGTGTTGAATATTTTGTAAAAGATCCCGAACTTTTCAGAGATAAAAAGATTGTCATTGCGGGCGGAGGAGACTCTGCTTTGGATTGGAGTATCTTTTTATCCGATGTAGCTTCAGAAGTTACGCTAATTCACAGAAGAAATGAATTCAGAGGAGCATTAGATTCAGTTGAAAAAGTACAGGAATTAAAACATTCAGGAAAGATAAAATTAATTACACCAGCCGAAGTAGTTGGACTCAATGGCGCGGAACATTTGGAATCAATCGATATTGATGAAAATGGGGCACACCGAAATATCAAAACCGATTATTTTATTCCACTTTTTGGATTAACTCCAAAGCTTGGCGCCATTGCCAATTGGGGATTGGAAATAGAAAAAAATGCTATCAAAGTCAATA
>JAYTGH010000079.1:0-2574 GCA_043733645.1 Flavobacterium sp.
CGAACGCTCGGTGTTGTAATCGTGACGATTTTTTTTCAAGTGCTCCGTTAAGTGAGAGATTCTAAATGTGAACAATGCGATTTGTCCTTCTGCAGATCCTGTGTTTTCTGCTTTTCCTCCGTGTTTAGCGAAGATTTCTGCTTTTGTGTCTTTACTTAGATACATTCCAATATTTATTTAAATGATTATTATGTATGAATTAAGATTTTCTCAATTCGTGTGCAAAGATAATATTTATTTAAAGATTAAAAAATTTAAAGATTGAAAAATTCAATATTTATTTCGTTGCAGTAGCAGTTTTTGAATAATCAGCATAGGAAAACAGTGGCTCTAGCTCATTCTCTTCCTAGCAAATTCGATGTAATTTTATAATCTAACTATAATAAGTCTATAGTGAGTCTATAAAAATAGCTGTTTTTATAGAGTGACTATAGACTCACTATAGAGTCACTATAGAGTTACTAAGAATATAATACGAGCTAAATAAGAAAAGACTAATGCTGTAAAAGGCTACTAATAGTGAGTTGTTATGATTTCAGGTAATTAATTGAAAAGTTTTGCAACTTCTTCATTTACAAACTCTAAAAATCTTTCATCAGCTTCAGTAAACGGATCAATCACATGACTGTCAATATCTATTTGACCAATATTTTTTCCATCAACAAAAAGAGGAACCACGATTTCTGACTTTACCGTAAAGCTGCAGGCGATATAATTATCCTGAGCAGCAACATCGGGAACGACAAAGTTAGCATTCGATTCGGCTACTTGCCCACAAATTCCTTTTCCGAATGGGATTACGGTATGATCGGTTTCTGCACCAACATAAGGTCCAAGATGCAGCGTTTTGTTCTCGTAATTGGCAAAATAAAATCCAACCCAATTGTAATAATCAACATTGTCCGATAAGAACTGGCAAAGGTGTTGCAATTTGATATTTCTTTCGGCATTTGATTTAGAAAGAATAGCAATCACTTGAGGTTTTAAGCTTTCAAAATTCATGATTTGATTTTTAGACAATTAATTTGTGAAAATCTGTGCGATCCGTGTTTATTTTCAATTTTTTATGCAAATGTAGCGACTGCGCTTTTTTTATTTTATATAAATTTGTTAAAAATTATCTTTTGAAAAATCTTCTGCTCCAATACAAACCTTTCTTGCTTTTTCTTGGAAAATTTATGGTCAGTTATTTGATTTTGACCTTCATTTATCAAACCTATCTGAATCGGTTTGATGGGCAAAATGCCGAAGTAGATACTTTTACACAATCGGTTGCCATTCAGTCTGCAGCTGTTTTGTCTTGGTTTGATTCGCAATCGTACACGATGCCACATCTAAAGGAACCAAGCGTAAAATTATTTTATAAAGGCAAATACATTTCCCGAATTATTGAAGGCTGCAATGCTTTAAGTGTGATTATCTTATTCATCTCATTCGTAGTTGCATTTACAGGAAAATTCAAAAAAACAATTTTGTTTATCACTTTTGGAACTGTTTTGATTCATATTCTAAATATTGGTCGGATTGCGCTTTTGTGTGTCGCGTTATACAATCTTCCTCAGTATGAGCATTTGTTACATGGTGTAATTTTTCCGTTGGTGATTTATGGAATTGTGTTTTTGTTATGGGTGATTTGGGTTAATAAATATTCGTTGTATGCTACAGAAATTGATAAGAAATAAAAGTAAAATAGGCTGGTCATTTTTCCTGATATTGCTTCTGGTTTTAATCAGAGTATTCGAGGACACGCTTTTCTACGACCCTTTTTTAAATTATTTCAAAGAGGAATATTCTCATTTGGCTTTTCCTCAAATTAATATTTTTAAATTATTTTTCAGTTTGGGACTGCGGTTTTATCTCAATTCAGTGATTTCATTATTGCTGTTGTATGTTATTTTCAAAGATACTCAAATCGTCAAATTCTCCGCGCTTCTTTATATGGTTTTGGGTTCGATATTGATGATTAGTTTCATTTTTGTCTTGACATTTTTTGGAGAAGAAAGCAAAATGACTTTATTCTACATCAGACGGTTTTTAATACAACCCATTTTCATCTTGCTTTTCATTCCGGGATTTTATTATCAAAAGAAAATTAAAAAATAAGGTTTCCTTAAGAAAGTAAATAGTTCTTTTTCATAACTTTGGCTCATGATTTTACTTCGTCAGTTCGCTATCGTTCGTGTCAGAAAACACATTAGCATATTTTTGACATTATTCCTATTGGTTTCCAATTTAGGATTAGCGTTCAATGTGCATTATTGTGATGATAAAATTGCTTCGATAACTATAAATACAGCTCCAACTTCACAAAAAAAAGTAGATGAGTGTTGCGGAGTTGTTGAAAAAGAATCTGGATGCTGCAAAGATAAAGTCATTAAGGCCGAAATCAAATCCGACCAAATTATTGTCAAATCCCTATCATTTGACACTGATTTTATTCAAGCTACTTGCGATTGGAAACCATTGGTTTTCACTTCAAAAATTAACTTCAAACAAAGAGATAATCATACTTACTATTGCGATGCTCATGCGCCGCCATTATATCTCTTGTACAGCCAATATACTTTTTACGCC
>JAYTGH010000080.1:0-2567 GCA_043733645.1 Flavobacterium sp.
GGATAGGTTTGCCCTAACGTAAATTCAGTTGGAATGTCAACACTTTCAATAGGTAATAACTCAAATGAATATTGGGCATCGTTACTTGGCGAACAAGAATTTAATATAAAAAACAGAGCTAAAAGGGAAACTATTTTTTTACTCATGATATAGTATTTTTTTTGGTATTCGTGACCCGAGCCCAAAAGGCGAACTGATGTAATAATCTTCGATTTCATAATATAATCGTTTTTTGTTGTTAGGATACTTTTTTATAAAAAGGGTTGCGTTAAGGTATTAAAAAAAATCATCCCGTTAAATTTAACGGGATGATTTAGTTTGTTATGCGTTACTTGCTTTAATATGATCTTTAATTTTTTGTTCTAACTCATCGGCTAGTTCCGGATTGTCTTTTATTAAGACTTTCACGGCGTCTCTTCCTTGCCCTAGTTTTGTTTCGCCATAGCTAAACCAAGAACCTGCTTTTTTGATGATCTCAAATTCAACAGCTAAATCAAGAATTTCTCCGGTCTTAGAAACACCTTCGCCATACATGATATCAAACTCTGCCGTTTTAAAAGGTGGCGCTACTTTATTTTTTACCACTTTTACTTTGGTTCTGTTTCCAATCACGTTTTCTCCGTCTTTAATTTGTGAAGAACGACGAATATCTAAACGAACAGAAGCATAAAACTTCAAAGCATTTCCACCTGTTGTCGTTTCCGGATTTCCGAACATAACACCAATTTTCTCTCTCAACTGATTGATGAAAAACACGGTACAGTTTGTTTTGCTGATAGTTCCTGTTAATTTTCTCAAGGCTTGCGACATCAAACGAGCGTGTAATCCCATTTTAGAATCACCCATTTCACCTTCAATTTCACTTTTTGGAGTCAATGCTGCAACCGAGTCAATAACAACGATATCAATAGCTCCGGACCGAATTAAGTTCTCTGCAATTTCCAAAGCCTGTTCTCCATTGTCAGGTTGTGACATAATTAAATTCTCAATATCTACGCCTAATTTTTCCGCATAATTTCTATCGAAAGCATGTTCAGCATCAATAAAGGCAGCAATTCCACCCGCTTTTTGTGCCTCGGCAATGGCATGTAATGTTAAGGTTGTTTTTCCAGAAGATTCCGGACCATATATTTCGATAACCCTTCCTCTAGGATAACCATTCACGCCCAAAGCTAAATCTAAACCAAGCGAACCAGAAGGAATAGTTTCTACTTCTTCGACAGCTTTGTCGCCCATTTTCATTACGGTTCCCTTGCCGTAGGCTTTGTCTAATTTATCTAGCGTTAATTGTAATGCTTTTAATTTCGCTTCTTTTTCTGAACTCATTTTTTCTAAATTTTGTGGCATAAAAATAATGCTTTTTTTGATGTTATAAGATACAAATCAGAGGAGTTTTGAACAAAATAATTTGCCCCTATTTTCCATTTTTAAAAGTAGTAAACTTTGATTGTGAAAAGGGAGTCTAAAAGTGTACATTTATAAGGATTTGCCTCGGTTTTAAAAATTTTCTGCTTGTATACTTGTTTTGTAGTTGTATTTTATTTAAATTTACTATAATTACTACTTTGTCAAGAATTAAAAAAGAGGAAAAAATTCCACAGTGAATAGCGTCTGTATCTTTTGTAAGCTGTGTCAAAATTAACCAGACCTGCAACTTTGACACAAAAGTGCTACATTTTTCATCACTAAAAAAAAATTGACACAAAACCGTGTCAAACTACTCATTAACTAAAAAATTGACACAACCAATATACGAGCTTGAAATTCAGTGTAAAAGCTTGAATTTAGAGCCTTACCTTAAAATTCACATCAGGATTCTATTTTTTCCTTATTTTTGCTTTCTATATTTAAATCATGGAAAAGCTTATTTCGTATCCAATTTCGGTCGTATACTATCTATGTTTCGGATTAACATTGGTTATTTTTCACCCTATTCAGTGGGTATGCTTCAACGTTTTTGGTTATCGGGCACATAAAAAAAGTGTTGATTATTTGAACTTTTTTTTGACCAAATGCACTAACATTTTAGGAACAAGATATTCATTTGAGAACAGAGATACCATCCCAAAAGATGTCCCTATAATCTTTGTTTCTAACCATCAAAGTCTTTATGATATTGTTGGAATCATTTGGTATTTGCGCCGTTTTCACGCCAAGTTTGTCAGCAAGAAAGAATTAGGAAAAGGCATTCCAAGCGTTTCTTATAATCTTAGACACGGAGGCTCTATTCTTATCGACAGAAAAGACCCAAAGCAAGCTATTCCTCTTATAAAAGGATTGTCAGAATATATAGAACAACATCATCGTGCTGCCGTTATTTTCCCGGAAGGCACCAGAGGCAAAGACGGAAAACCAAAAGAATTTGCACAAAGTGGCTTAAAAATCCTATGTAAATATTCGCCTTCGGCATATGTTGTGCCAATTACTATAAATAATTCGTGGAAAATGCTTAAATTTGGAGCCTTCCCAATGGGTTTAGGGAATCATTTGCAATTTATAATTCACGAAGCAATTCCGGTAAGCGAATTGCCATTTGAAAAATTAATGGAGAAAACAGAAAAAGCAGT
>JAYTGH010000081.1:0-2565 GCA_043733645.1 Flavobacterium sp.
AATAAACGGCTAAAATCAAAAAACAAAAACCAATGGCATGATTCCATCTAAAGCTTTCATTTTTAAAGAAAAGCATCGAGAAAATGACAAATACAATTAGGGTTATTACTTCCTGAATGACTTTGAGTTGCATTAATGAAAACGGACCACCGTTGCCTTCGTAACCAATTTTATTTGCCGGCACCTGAAAGCAATATTCAAACAATGCTAATCCCCAACTGATTAAAACTATCGTAATCAATCCGGCATTTTCGAACCATTTGAGTTCCTTAAATTTTAGATGGCCATACCAAGCCAATGTCATAAAAACATTCGACAGGATTAGTAAACCTATGGTAAAAAAACTTTTCATATTGTCATTGCGGGAATGAAGACACCTGAGCACTAATTAAGGTACTGCAAAGTACTATTTTTTTGGAAATAAACGAAATGAAAACTTTTTGCAAACAAAGTACAGGTAAGTCAGTAAAAGGACTATTGTTCTGAACTTAGTTTAAGCATGCTTTGATTAAATCTAATATATAACTATAACAAATGCAATACAAGTCTAATAAAAATGTTTTTTTAGTTAGACTTGTATTAGAGTTGTATTAGACTTGTATTAGACTTGTGCAGAATTTAATACTAAGCTGACACTATTTAAAATATAAAAAACTACAGGATATATACTTATCAGGTAAACGTGGAATTTAATTCATGCAGCAAGGGTACTTATTAAATGTTAATTGTTTTCAAACAGGAACAAAAAATCTTTACATTCAAATATTGAAAAAAGTTTGATTAAAAAATACATTTTCAACACTTTTCACGTTATACATAGTAAATAAGCAGTAAAAGGCTAAAAACCATTGGTATTTTTGTGTAATATTTAATGATTGTTTGTAATGACTGAATGGGTCACGAATGATGATTTAAAACGATGTAGTATTAATGTTAAAAAAAGTTTTTTTATTTCAAGTAAAAAATTAAATTTGCTCCTAATCAAGTTTATTAACAACTAAAACTTATAAATTATTTAAAACTATTAAAATTTAAAAAAATGGCAAACGTTAAAAAAGAAGGCGGTTCAAAAGGTTTAGGCATGATGTCAGGAATCATCATTGCGGCATGTATAGTGTTGGGATGGTTAATTTGGTACTTTATTATGGGTAATCCAGCAAACTTTCAAAATGCTGAAGCAATGAGAAATGGTGCAGAAGCTGGTTCTCCAGTTTTACATAACTATTTAGGAATGGTTTACAAAGGAGGTCAAATCGTACCTGTTTTATTAGGATGTCTTTTAATGGTAATTGTATTTTCATTTGAGCGTTTTGCTGTTATTTCTAAAGCAGCAGGAAAAGGGAACCTGGATACGTTTATGACTACAATTACGGCCGATATAAAAGCTGGTAAAATTGATGATGCTATCAACGCTTGTGATAACCAACAAGGTTCAGTAGCTAATGCAGTTAAATCGGCATTAGTGAAATACCAAGAAGTGAAAGCCGAAGGATTTAATAGCGAAGATGCAGCTGAAACGATTCATGAAGAAATTGAAGAAGCCACAGCACTTGAAATGCCAATGCTAGAGAAAAACTTAACTATTATTTCTACATTAGTTTCACTTGGTACACTTGCCGGATTGTTAGGAACAGTAACCGGTATGATTAAAGCATTTGGTGCATTGGCATCTAGCGGAACTCCTGACCAAGCAGCATTAGCAAATGGTATTTCGGAAGCGCTTATCAATACAGCTACAGGTATTTCTACTTCTGCTTTGGCAATTATTATGTATAACTTTTTTACCTCTAAAATTGACACTTTAACGTACTCTATTGATGAGGCAGGTTCAACTATTGTGAACACGTACAGAAAATTTAGAGGAAGTTTAAAAAAATAATACAATTACAGATTTTTTCTAATAATTGTTATAAAACAAATAATAATGGGTAAAGTAAAAATGTCTAAAAAGTCAACAACCATCGATATGACTGCGATGTGTGACGTAGCGTTCCTTTTGCTTACATTCTTTATCTTGACGGCAACGGCAAAAGTGCCGGAGCCACTACCAGTAGACACACCTTCTTCGACTGTGCAAACTAAATTGCCGGAAACAGGATTGGTAACTATTACGGTAGGTAAAAGTGAAGGAAAAGAGCAAGTGTTTTTCGGAATGAAAGACAGAGCTATTCGCGCTGGGGCTCTTGACTATATGGCTAAAAAATATAAAGTAAATTTCACAGATGCAGAAAAAGAACAATTCAAACTTGTAGATGAGTTTGGTGTTCCTGTTGAAGGATTGAAGCAATTACTAGCCATGAAAGGTGCTGATAGAGCTAAAAAAGGAGTGCAGCCTGGGGTTCCTTGCGACTCTCTCAATAATCAACTTCAAGATTGGATACAATACGCCAGAACAGCAAATATAGATGAAGGTGCTACAAAAGAACTTCAATTTGCAATAAAAGGCGATGCTAAAGAAGAATACCCACAAATTAAAAAAGTGATGGATATTTTACAAGACCAAAAAATCAATAGCTTTAATTTAGTTACTGGTTTAAGAGGAAAAGACTATTAATATAACAATAT
>JAYTGH010000082.1:0-7187 GCA_043733645.1 Flavobacterium sp.
ACAGAAAGGCAATACCCGATTTATGTATGTGCTTCCAACTTCAGAAACAGAAGCTTTGATTGAATATACTTTGTTCTCCAAAGATTTATTATCAGCAGCAGCTTACGAAAACGAAATCCAAAACTACATTGAAAAATTAGGAATTACGAATTACGAATTACGGGAAAAAGAACGCGGAAACATTCCGATGACTTCTTATAAATTCTGGAAACACAATTCAAAAAACATCATCAATATTGGCTCTGCTGGCGGTTGGACAAAAGCAAGTACCGGTTATACTTTTAAAAACACCGCTAAAAAATCGAAGGTATTAGTGCAATTTCTTTCTTCTGAAACCGACTTTAGAAAATTTCATAAAAAAGATAAATTCTGGTTCTATGATTTATTGTTTTTGGATGTTTTGAATCGAAGAAATGATTTGGGTTCCGAAGTTTTTTCAGCACTTTTCAAAAAAGGAAATCCAACTTTAATCTTCAAATTTCTTGATGAAGAAACTTCACTTTCCGAAGATTTACAGGTAATTTGGAAATGCCCAAAAAGGCTTTTTGTCAGAGCATTATACAGCAGGATTTTCAAATTCTGAAATCCTGTAAACATACACAATTATTATCGAAAATTTAGAATCAAAGCAGGATTGCTTGACGGGTTTTTCATAAACCTTTAATCTCTTATTGGCTCTATCCTTGTTTTTAGTGTAACGTATCGCCGATTGTAGCAGTTGCGGTGATATGTTACTAATGATTCTAAATATAAAACTCCATTTTGAATTTTCTGCAAAAATTCCATAAAAAACCGAACCTAGCAATTGCTGCAAACGGCTATAACTTCGGTTTTCCTAACAACTTGAGTCCACAAACTTTGCCAGTTTACACTTCGGATTCTGCTTTTCCTTTCTGTTGCAAAATTTCCAAAAAAATATTTTTGCAACACTTTATGTTGCAAATTTTTTATTTTTACAATTTTGCAACAACTTTTCAACGTAAACTTTTTCAAGTTTCTATTTAAACACTAAAACTTTTCCGCTTTTTCCTGCTTTAAACTTCAGTTGTAGAATAAGAGAAAACTGAGTTATAACTATTGCGTAACTATGATGTCACTATAAAAACATATAAATTTATAGTGACACTATAATAACAATATGATTAGAATATACTTTCAATAGTAGTCTATATATATTCAAATAAGTATAAGGTGTGGATTATGGCTATGGGCTATCAGAATTCTTTATGATTTCTTTATCGGAATTTTTCCAAGTATAAAATTCCACTCTTTCACAAATAAATAAACTTTTTTTTGACTTTATTTTCTTTTGTCTGACCTCCTCTTCATGAAGGGTTCGTTAGAAATTCGTTACTTTTTTTGAATTTGATTTCAATGTTAATTAATTGTTATCTATGTTAAGAAATTGTTACTATTTCAATTTTTATCGAAAATCTGCCTTTATGCAATTAACAGGGAAGTTATTGATAAAAAATAGTAATCATGACAATAAAAGTAAGAGAAAACAAATTAAAAAAGAATCAAGTTAGTGTTACGCTTGATATTCATCAGAATGGAAAAAGGAAAACACAAGTACTTAATATTAGGTATTGCGATATTCCTAGAACGCCAAAAGAAAGACAAGATAAAAAGGAAAAAAAGGAAGCGGTAAGGCTGATTGTCGCCAAGATGGAAAATGATGCGATGTATACTGAAAATTTCCTCGAAAGAAAACATCAACTCAATAAAGACTTTTTCGAGTTTTGCGACGAGTTCCTCTCAACTAAAAACGAATCTCAAACTAAAAATTACTTGTCGGCGATAAAGCAGCTCAAGGGATTTGTAAAGAATAAAAAACTAACATGTTCAGAAATCGATAGGGATTTTCTAATCAAGTTCCGGAATTATTTAGATTCTCAACTAACAGGTATCTCGCCATACAATTACTTTAAACAGATTAAGAAAATTATAAAAGAAGCTAGTTACAGCAAACATTTTGTCAGTAATCCAACAGAAAGAATTGTAAATAAGAAAGGGAAAGCTAAGGATAAGGAAACACTCACTACGGATGAGATAAAAACATTATCAGGAACATATTCTTCAAGAATCAACATAAAAAACGCATTTCTTTTCAGCTACTTGACTGGATTAAGATTTAGTGATGTATCAAAACTAAGATGGGCTGATGTGAAAGATGGATATATTGATATTATTCAACAGAAGACCCAAGAAAGATTGACTTTAATGCTACATCAGGATATAATTCATTTAATAGGTAAACCAAAAAAACCTCAAGATTTGGTATTTAAATTACCATGTTATTTAGGATGTATTATACACTTAAAAAAATGGGTTTTATCTGCGGGTATTGAGAAGCATATAACATGGCATTGTTCAAGGCATTCATTCGCCACAACATTAGTTCTAAACAATGAAAACCTTGTTACGGTTTCGAAACTGTTAGGACACAAGAGCATAATAGAGACCGAACGATATGTTAGGATTGCGGAAATGTCAAAAGAAAAAGCTATTAGTAGTATTCCATCAATTTATAAATAATAATCAAATGAAAAAAGTATCAATATTGGAAATAATCGAAGTAAAAGAAGTGATAACAGAAATAAGGGATTTGCTACTACTTCAGAAGGAAATATTTAATGTTAGCGAAGTTAGTAGCTATACAGGATTCGAGAAATCTTATATATACAAACTTACTTGTACGAGGAGGATTCCACATTTTAAAAGTCCTGGAGGCAAAAATGTATTTTTTAAAAAAGATGAAATCAATGATTGGCTGACAACAATTAGAGTGAAAACTGTTGATGAAATCAAATCTGAGGTTGAAATGGCAACAATTGGTTTCAGAACTAAAAAATAAAATTTATCAATAAATGTTTCCTAAATCAGAAAACGAGTTTTTTATGAATGAACATTAAATAATCAATTTGGAGTATTTAGGTGGAATTTATATAAAAAGCGTAAAGAATATCTAAAAAAGGAAATACCTAAGATATTTTTAGACAGAGCAGCGAAAAAAATAATTAATATAAAAACAAACAAAATGATTGATACAATAAAAATAATTCTAATGCCTAAAGATTTAGATGTTAGTTGGGACGTTGAAGAAATAAAATCTAAACTAGAATCTGTTGAAGATTATAATCGTGGTGGATACAAACCATTGGGAAGAATAAAAAATATATATGTTTATGGGAATAGTCATGTCTTAAAAATAGAAGGAAGCTTGGCTAAATACTATAACAGGAACAATGTTGAGAATTTCGATTGGAGGTTTGTAAAACCAGCTATTAAATTATTATCATTTGAATTGGGCTTGCCGTTAGAAAACGGAAGAATAAGTAGGGTTGATATTGGTACTAATATTGGTTTAAATTTTAATATTCCAGACTATTTCTCTGAACTTATCTTCTTAGAATACTACCAACGGATAAATAGACACCAAACTACACTTCGTTTTGAAAATAATTCACACAGGATTAATTTTCTTCTTTATGACAAATTAAGTGATTTCTCAAGTAGAAAGAAATTGATAAAAGATGGGGATTTAAGATATTTAACAGATGCCCGAAATTTAATGCGGGTTGAACTTCAAATCCAAGAAAGAGTACCTCAGATTACTAAGATGAAAGATTTGAGAGTATGTGATTTGTTTACCCAGCATTTTTGTAAACTATTGATGAAAAAATGGCTTAATTCATATCAGGGCATACATAAAGAAGCTGTTTTGGTATATCCAATAACATTAAAAGGAAATTCAGATTTCGAAAAATTCATTAAACGTTACATGGTACAAATTCTCGGTTGGGAAATGCTAGATTATATTATGAAGAAAGCAGTAAAGCAAGGCAGTCTAACTCCCAGTGACAAGTCTAAGAAATTAAAACAATTTAGAATGGCTATGCTAGATAATACAAATTTTGAATTCCAAGAACATACTCTTGAATTGAATCATAAAGTCAAGCTAATGTATGTCGAGTCGTTGAAACAAATTTACAAGTTAAATTAAATTTTACACGGCTAAGCTTTCAAATAAGTTCCTATTGGACTATTTCATTAAATTTTAAAGAAGTCAACAGAAAACGAAGAAAAAATGTCAAATTATTGATTTTAAACTTTATCGGAAAACGGATAAATCGGAAGAAAATCTTTCGGTGTACAATTAAGTTCAATTGCTAGTTTGTTGATGTGATTTAGGTTGTATTTCGAAGAATGATTTGGACTTTCAACCTGACCTACAAAACCTCTAGAGGTATTTAAAAATATGGCAATATCATCTTGAGAAAACCCTTTTTTGATTCTGATTTCCTTAACTTTGTCTATTACAAATTGCTCTATTTCTGTCTTGTTATTCTTAGTCATAAGTAAGCATCGTAAAAGTCAAATATTTAATTTAGCTTTGTGCTTAGTAATAACTAAGAATATGAATAGAATACTGTACTTATGTTTCGTTTTGATGCCCTTGTTTTCTTTTAGTCAGATAAAAGAAAATGAAAAAATAGAAGATTGGATATTTCCGAAAGGAATAAACTTTAAATGGTATAATATAAAATCATTTGAAGAGGAAAGTCTAAACCATTCATCTTTAAAAATTTCATATTATAACATTTCGGATAATCAAATTGGAACATCGGAAGAAATAGCTTTTAGTGAAGAGGAAAGCACTCCAGAATATAAACTTTTTGAAATAACATTTGATGAAATCAAATTAGTGAAATTAAAAACAAGTAGTTTCTCAGGAATTCAATCAACCGAATATAGCTTTGATGAAAATAATATCTTCTGGAAAATGCCATCTCAAGATGGAGTCACTAATTGGGCTTATAAAGAAATTGGAGGCTCTTTTTACAGATGTAAATCATATTGGAAAATTGGAGAGAAAAATGAAAAATATCTAATTGTTGAAAAAGAGTTCTTTGAAGGAGATGATGCGGAATTTAGTAGAGAAAAAGAAATTGAATATTTTAAGAAAAATAAAGGACTATATAAATTTGAACTGTATAAATCAAGAAGTAATAAATTAGTTGAATTATATTCAAGTCAAGAGGGTGGACTTGACCCTAATATTGAAAACAATAAATTCCCATTAATAAATAATCAAAATTTATTGGCTCATACTTCAATAAAATTAGACAGCACATCTGTTTCTAAAAATGAAATAAAATATCCTGACGGAACTATTCCTAAAGAATATAAAATACAAATTTTATTGGATAAGGGGCTTCCATATCTTGTTAAAGACACTATAACGGTTAAAAACATTCGTGGAATTGAAGTTATTTCACCACCTAAATTTATAAAATCAGAACATGCTTTATATTTTGAGGAGAAAGAAGTTTATATAGATGGATATGTAGAAAATGCTAAAATAATTAGTGTTAAATACTTTAAGTCTCCTTTTTCATTCAGACAGGAATTGTTTTATTCAGATGGTGAAGGAAATTTTAAAAGAGTTCAAAATAAAAAACTTTATGTTGATATAAATTATCGATTATTATATAACAAATCAAGTTCGGACGATTTTGTTGTAAAAGAGGAGGTGCATAAAGACACTGACTTGTATAGAGAATTGAGCGAAATATTGAAAAAACAAGGAATTTATATGATAGTACGAGAAACGAATGAAGAAAATGAAAAATCAATAAAAACCGTGTATATAAACTTTCAACAAGAATGAAGTCAACACATACCATACTGTTAGCTTTAATAATATTATTTTCTTGCACAAAATCAAGTAATATCAAACAGATTGATAGCGATTTAAGAAATATGTTAGAGAATAAAGTCGAAATAAAAAACCTTTATATAGAACGAACATCTCCATTTATCGTAAATGGAAAGAAATATGATAGTATTTACTTCAATTGCGAAGTTCTATTTATAGAAGATTTATTTTCTACTGATTTGAAGTTTGACAAGGGAATGAGAATATCAGCCGAACATAATGTCTTCATATACGATAATTCCTCTATACCCCAGCTTGTAAAACTGAAATTTGGGAATACTAGATTAATTTCACAAGAGTAATAAACTCCATTTTTTTGGCGAAAAGAAAGAAAAGAAAAGAAAAATTTTAGAAATTCAATTTATTTTTAGATATTCGATTATACAAGGTCGTACATAGAAATATTTTAAAATCGTTTGAAATTCGTTTGTTTTTTAAAGTAGTAGCTTCTCCCCCTGCATCGTTTACAAGGAAAGCTATTGAGATATAAGAAACCTTTATGATTTCTTTAAAATTTAAAAAGTAAAATCTCATTATCTTTGCAATAGATTTTTTTAAATCTAAAAATTTAATATTTCAAATCTAAAATCTAAAAATATGTATCCAGAAGAAATGATATTACCAATGCGTGCCGAATTAGCCGCCGCTGGTTTTCAAGATTTATATAATGCAGAAGCTGTAGAAAACGCCATAAAATCAGAAGGAACAACACTTGTGGTTGTAAATTCCGTTTGTGGTTGCGCTGCAAGAAACGCTCGCCCGGGAGCAAAAATGAGTTTAGAAGGCGGAAAAAAACCAGACCATTTAGTGACAGTTTTTGCCGGTGTTGACAAAGAAGCAGTTGATTCAGCACGTCAGCACATGTTTCCTTTCCCTCCATCATCGCCAAGTATGGCTTTGTTCAAAGATGGCGAATTGGTTCACATGTTAGAGCGTCACCACATCGAAGGACGCCCCGCTGAAATGATTGCTGAAAATTTGAAAGACGCATACGCTGAATTCTGTTAATCTGTAAAAATATTTTTCTAAGGAGACCTTTTGGAAGTAGTTCTAAAAGGTTTTTTTTATTGAATTTTTTTAAGGGATCAGTGAAGAGGCAAAAGAGATAAGGAATTGCTTTTACTTATCCCTTTTGCCTAATCACTTTTAACTTATTTTATTATCTTTACCACGAATTCTTCCATTTAGAGTTCAAATATATTTCTCACTTAAACGTTTATAGCATGCAACTGTATAACACCTTAAGCGCAGAAGAAAGAGCTGAACTTATTGACCAAGCCGGCAAACAAAGACTTACTTTGTCTTTCTATGCGTATGCCAAAATTGAAAATCCACAACAATTTCGCGACAACTTATTTATCGAATGGAACAAGCTTGATGCTCTTGGCCGAACGTATGTTGCCAAAGAAGGAATCAATGCTCAAATGAGTGTTCCGGCCGAAAACTTTGAAGCTTTTCGGGAAAC
>JAYTGH010000083.1:0-2563 GCA_043733645.1 Flavobacterium sp.
TATAACCATAACTCAAACCAGTAAAAATTTGCCAGTTGCTACCAAAATTACCTTTATACGAACTGTTTAAATAGAAATTATCGTTTCTCAAGTTCACTCTCACTTTCTGCGGCTGATTGATGTCTTCCTGATTCAAATCAAATCGAGAAGCATCAAAAGCAGCATACGCTTTGAATATTCCATTGGCGAAATTATAACGATATACCGTTTCACCTGAAAGTGATTGATACGGTTTATTCCAATCTACATTCTGTGGAATTGTGGCTTCGTATGGCGCTAAATCGATATAAGCTGTGTTGACACTTATTGAACTCTTTTTCCATTTTTGCGTATTGCTCAATCCTAAACCAACCGTCATAAATGAAATATCTGTTTTGTTGTGATCGGCTTCATCTTGTGTATTCAATAATAAAACACTCGACAACGCTTCTCCATATTCTGCTGAATAACCTCCGGTAGAAAATGAAATTCCGCTAAACAAAAATGGAGAAAATCGTCCGCGTGTTGGTAATTCGTTTGTTGTTGCGCCATAAGGTTGTGCTACCCGAATTCCGTCAACAAAAGTTTGAGTTTCATCAGCTTCGCCACCGCGAACATACAATCTCCCGTCTTCGCCTACGTTTTGTGTTCCGGGCAATGTTTGCAGAGCTGCAATAATATTTCCTGCAGAACCGGCAGTCGTTACAATATCTAACGGCTTCAAAACCGAAACCCTGCTTTTTTCTCCGGCGCTAAACGTTCCTGCTGTTATCACAACGGCATCAAGCGTGTTTACACTTTCCTTTAGTTTAAGCGTTTTGTCTTTGCAGTTATTAGCATCAATAGGGACTTTCAATGTTTCAAAAGTTAGAAAACTAACCACCAAAACTTGATTTCCGGAAGCTGTAGTCTGAAAGCTAAAATTTCCTTTTTCATCTGATGAAGCGCCATCATAAGTACCATCTATAAAAACATTTGCACCAACAATAGGTTTGTTTTTTTCATCTACTACAATTCCCGAAATGGTTTGTTGCGCATTGCCGAAATAAGCAAGAAGTAAAAGTGTGAAAGTGTAAAAAGTCCTCATGTGTTTTAGTTTTGATGCAGCAAAGTTGTATCAAGCATTAAAACTATACAATTTTAGTTTACCGAATTGTTATTTTTTGAGGATGAACTGCAAAAAAAAACCTGTTCGATTAGAACAGGTTTTTTTCGTTTGAATTATTAATTATCTGACAGGATATTTATCTTTAAAAAAAAGCTACTCAGTAGTTTTCTTGTTGTTTATCTAATTAACTGAAGCTAAATTAGTTGTTCGTCATTTCTAAATCTAACTTAATCGTTAAACTACCGCAATACTCGACAGGCATACAAAAAATTAAAATCTGATGCTTTTCGTCGATGCTTTTTTACTCACTAGAAATTGACTTATCTAAAACATTCTCAATAATCTCCTAAACTCAATACCATTAAATTTCGTAGATGCTGATATGAAAATAGTGAAACCTTCCCTACTTCTTTTCCTTTTATTTCCAGCCATTTTTATTGGACAAAAAATTGATAATATGGCCTCGTTCCGTGATATAAAGAGTACTAATTATTTTAGGTTTCATTACGATAATGATTACTTCACATCAACAGATAAAGAGTATACCCAAGGCTATAATTTTGAGTTGGTTTCTGCCAGTTTAGCCAAAAATCCAGTCAACCGTCTTTTTATCACACCCAAAAACAGCGAATTCAAATACGGCCTTTCATTGGAACACATTGGTTTTACTGCTGATAATATTGCAAGTGACCAAATTCAGTTTGATGATCGGCCTTTTGCGGCTGCAATTATGCTGAAAAGTTTTTTAATTGCAACTGATACTATCAACAAATCTCGAATCGTATCCTCCTTGAATATTGGAATTATTGGGCCGGGAGCTTTTGGCGGTGATATGCAGACGGCAATTCATGAAGCGACAGGAAATACAATACCCTTGGGCTGGTACAATCAAATTAAAAATGATGCCGTAGTGAATTATGAGCTTAGCTATGAAAAACAACTGCTCCGATTTAATGATTTCTTCACAATTCAGTCTAATACAACTCTGCGGATAGGAACTTTATTTACGAATGCTTCGGCTGGATTGAATGCCACTTTTGGAATTATAAATTCGCCTTTCACTTCTGTAAAGAACAAAAACAAATTCCAATTATATTTATATACGCAACCGCTTGTAAATCTCATTGGTTACGATGCTACCCTTCAGGGCGGATTGTTCAATCACAAAAGTGTCTACACTGTAAAGAAAAGTGAAATAGAGCGTTTTACTGCCCAAAATAATTACGGAATTGTATTTCAGTACCACTGGCTTTATCTGGAATATTCCCGAACAATGCTTACACGGGAATTCAGTTATGGGAATTCTTTTAAATGGGGCGGAATCCACCTCGGCTTTAAACTTTAGATTTCATAAAATCTTATTATTATAAAAATCTTTATGTCTTGTCCTGAAATAGCTATACACAAAAACAGTGTATATGGAACACCAAGAACAGGAAGTTTATGCTTCACGGGAGCACAAACAAAGTCGATATG
>JAYTGH010000084.1:0-2561 GCA_043733645.1 Flavobacterium sp.
AGTGCCACTTAATGATACAGATTGCGTCGTTGATTTAATCCAAAAAGACTATAAAGTGATAGTGGTTTCGCGTCATTATTTAGGAAGCATCAACCATACGTTGTTAACTATTGAAGCTTTGCAAAACAGAAAGATTACCGTTGCCGGAATCATATTCTCAGGCGATGAAAATAAAGCCACAGAAGCGATTATCCTAAACAAAACCAGAGTAAAATGTATTGGCAGAATTGATAATGAACCTTATTTTGATGCCAATGTAATTGGTTATTATGCTGATAAATTCAGAGAAAATCTTTTAAATTTATGAGAAACAAGAGCAAAGAAGCAAGAAGTAAGAAAAGTTTCTTAGTGTATCTTTGCAACTATAATTTCGAAAGAACTCCAGTCTTTTTTCTAGCTTCTTTCTTCTATTTTCTTAGCATATGAACCTTTCCGAAAGAGACAAATTATACAACTGGCATCCCTATACGCAACACAAAACAGCGGCTAACTTTCCGGCAATTGTTAAAGGTGACGGCGCTTTACTTTGGGATGAGAACGGTAAAGAATATATTGATGCTATTGCGTCTTGGTGGGTGAATCCGTATGGACATTCCAACAAAATTATTGCTGATGCGATTTATGAGCAACTGACCACTTTAGAGCACGTTTTGTTTGGTGGTTTTACACATGATAAAGCTGTTTTATTGGCTGAAAAACTGATGACCATTTTGCCAAAAAACCAAAAGAAACTCTTTTATTCTGATAATGGATCGACTGCTGTTGAAGTCGCTTTGAAATGCGCTTTGCAATACAATTATAATAAAGGAATAAAAAAAACAAAAATCATTGCTTTTGAAGATGCCTTTCATGGCGATACTTTTGGGGCGATGGCTAGCAGTGGAATCTCTTTTTTTACCGAAGCATTCAAGGGTTCGTTGCTCGAAGTAATTCGAATTCCGGTGCCAACAAAAGACAATGAAGAACAAAGTCTACAAGCGCTGAAAGATTTGGTTGTTACCAATGAATATGCGGCATTTATTTTTGAACCTTTAGTGCAAGGCGCGGCCGGAATGGTAATGTATGCTCCAGAAGTTTTAGATAAAATGATTCTTATTTGTAACCAAAATAATATCTTCACAATTGCCGACGAAGTGATGACAGGTTTCGGTAAAACCGGAAAAAAGTTTGCCACAGATTATTTGACTAACAAACCCGATATGATGTGTTTGTCAAAAGCGCTAACCGGCGGCACTATCCCAATGGCGATAACAACTTTCACTCAGGAAATTTTCGACGGATTTTATAATGATGACACCAATAAAGCCTTTTTTCACGGGCATACTTTCACTGCAAATCCAACAGGTTGTGCTGCTGCTTTGGCTAGTATCAATTTGTTGCAAACGGAGGAAATGCAGCATAATATCGCGCAGATAAATAAGCAGCATTTAGCATTTCAAGAAAAAATAAAATCACATCCAAAAGTAAAAACAACTCGTGTGCTTGGGGTCATATTTGCTTTAGAAATTAAGACTGAAAACCAAGAAAGTTATTATGGCACCATGCGTAATAAACTCTACAATTTCTTTATTGAAAATGGTGTAATTCTGCGACCTGTGGGAAACATCGTTTATATTTTGCCGCCATATATTATTACCAATTCTCAACTGGATAAAGTATATGCTACTGTTGAAAAAGCGCTTGAAATAGTTTAAGTTATACAGAGATGCACAGAGGTTTCGCAGAGATACACGAAGAAAAATAATTTATTAAATCTCTGTGAATCTCAATTTTTTCTCTGTGAATCTCTGTGAAATAAACCCAAAACTTTGCGCCCTGTGGGAAACGTCGTTTATATTTTGCCGCCATATATTATTACCAATTCCCAACTGGATAAAGTATATGCTACTATTGAAAAAGCGCTTGAAATAGTTTAAGTTACACAGAGATGCACAGAGGTATCGCAGAGATACACGAAGAAAAATAATTTATTAAATCTCTGTGAATCTCAATTTTTTCTCTGTGAATTTCTGTGAAACAAACCCAAAACTTTGCGACCTTTGCGTTTAAATAAAATAAAACATTGAAAAGACCCATTGCCATAACTTCCATTGCTTCCTTTTCGCCATTAGGGAAGACTTCTGATGACGTTTGGAATGAATATTTGAGTCCGAAAACTTTAATTGTTGAGAAGCTAATAGGGAATACTAATTCCTTAGTTGCTCCATTGTCAGATAGGCTTGCTGCAGAAGTTGAAACATTGAGAAACTCGGATGTAAAGTATAAATCGCTTGACAATTCGGTGCTTTATGCTATTTTGGCATCAAGAGAAGCGGTGAAAAAGGCAGGTTGGAATGACACTCAATTTGGTGTAAACATTGGCTCTTCGCGTGGTGCTACCCAACTTTTTGAAAAGCACCATCAGGAATTTTTAGAAACCGGAAAAACACCAACATTGGCTTCACCAACAACCACTTTGGGAAACATCTCCACTTGGGTGGCTCATGATTTGAAATCAAAAGGCCCGGAATTGTCACATTCTATAACGTGCTCTACAGCACTCCATGCTTTACTTAACGGAA
>JAYTGH010000085.1:0-2554 GCA_043733645.1 Flavobacterium sp.
GAATATTTTTAAAAATAAAATTCTTCCTTTCTAACACACTTGTCTCGTTACTAATTAACACCACACTCCCACTCCTCTCTCAAACCAACCTTTTCACCCTCTAAACACAAACCCCACCCCAAATACATTCTCAATACTTATACTCGGATCTTCTTTGAGGTACTTGCGTATTTTGGTGAGAAAGACGTCGAGGCTGCGGCCGAGGAAATAATCGTTCGTGCCCCACAATGCTTTTAATAAATCTTCGCGCTTTATAATGTTGTTGCGATGCGCAACTAAATAATTCAAGATATTACTCTCTTTTTCGGTGATGCGCTTGGTCTTACCTCCTATCGTTAAGGTCTGATTGTAATGATCAAATAAATAATTACCAATGGCTATAATTTCTTTTTTACTCTCTGCTTTATTCTCTCCACTCCGGCGTATCATGGCTCTTATTTTCCAGATGACAACTCTTCCTCATCGAAGGGCTTCGTTATATAATCGTCGGTTACTAAATTACAGCTAAATTGCTCTTAAAAGCAACTTATTGGTTCAAAATCGTTAATATTAAACATTTATTTGTATCATTGCAGTCAGTTTTAACCTTACTTATATGCTATGATAAATAAGTATATATCAACGCAATCTAGTGCTCTTCTTTCTTATTTCAACGGTCAGAAGAGAGCTTGTTTTTATTATCGTGAAGCATTTGCTGCATTACCGGAATCGAAAGAAGGAGCGGTGAAAGAATTATTAAGCGACATGACCAAGCGAGGTTTGTTGATGCGTTTGAAAGAAAGTGTGTACTATATTATTCCGTACGAACAAAATTCAGAATCGTTTATGCCCGACTGGCATGTGATTGCTGAAAATTTAGTGGGAGATGCAGAACATTATATTGGCTACTACTCGGCGTTGCAAATTCATAACTTAATTACACAGCCTTCTTTAAAAGAGCAAATTGTTGTATCAAAACAACTTCGACCGTCAACAATTGAAATAAAAAATATTTCATTCCAATTTATTTATCATAACAAGAATCATTTTTTTGGAGCAAAAAAAATATGGATAGATAATTTTAATAAAGTACAATGCTCTGACCTTGAAAAAACAATTATTGATTGCTTGTTTAAGCCAAATTATGCAGGAGGTATTGTTGAAGTGGCACGAGCAATCTATATTTCAAAAGACAAAATAAAATTTGATATTCTATATAACTATAGTAAAAAATTCAAATCGCAAGCAGTAATAAAACGACTAGGATTTCTTTTAGAAATACTTGAAATAAAAAATGAGATTACAGATAAACTACAAAAATCAAAAAGCGCTTCTTATGTTTTATTAGATACAGAATTACCAAAAATAGGAAAAATGATTAGCCGATGGAGCATTCAACAAAATTTAGAAACAGAAACAATCAAGTCTGCAATTTATACATGAAAGGGCAGCTAATAAAAATGAGAAGTAGAATATTTATTTTGATGAATTAATAATTGAACTCATGATCAAACCAAGCGAAATACAAGTTAAGGCACGAAACGAAGGAGTTCGTGATCAACAAATAGAGAAAGATTATTTACTTTCATGGATCTTGCAGGGTATTTCAAAACATGATCAACTTTCTGGAGCTCTTGCCTTTAAAGGTGGAACCGTTTTAAAGAAAATATATTTTGATGATTATCGCTTTTCTGAAGACCTTGACTTCACTTTACTAAAAAACGAAATTACCAATACTCAACTATTTAATTGGTTTAAAGCAACATTTGAATATGTTTTAGAAGAAGCAAATATTCGCTTAGAAATTATAGACAGCGACAACTTTCATTTTCAAACTGATGATGAGGGAATAAATTTTTACATTAGTTATATAGGCCCATTAGGTGGACAAGGCAATAACAAAAAAGTAAAAGTTGATATTTCAAGAAACGAGAAATTAGAGTTTCCTCCAATAATGAAAAACGTTTTACTTCCATATTCTGATTTAAAAGAGCATCAAATTTTATGTTATTCTTTAGAGGAGATACTGATTGAAAAGATGCGTACAGTAATGCAAAGAATGCAAGCTAGAGATTTTTACGATATATGGTATTTGCTGCATATTCAAGGCATGGATCCAAACTATTATTCAAAAGAATTTTCAAAAAAATGTGAAAATAAAAAAATTAACGCTAATGATTTTCAAAAAAAATTAACAGATCGGTTGCCGCAGTACAAAGGAAGATGGGAAAGTTCTATGAATGAGCAAATACAAAATTTACCAAACTTCGAAAAAGTAGAACGAGAAACATTAAGGTATTTAAAGAAATTAAATTTCTGAAAAACTGCTTATCTTACGTCTAAGTAGTTGGCGAATCAATGAATAAAATTATTCCGAACAATTCATGGTGTCTATTTAAAAAAGATTCTGGCGGTTCAAGAAACGGAAAAATTGTTCTTGTTCATCACGGAAATATACAAGACTCTGATTTTGGAAAAGGATACACTGTAAAAAAATACGAGAGCATAAAAAATGAAACCGATGAAGACTCGCGCAATAATGCAATCATATTGAAACCTCAATCCTATAATTCAA
>JAYTGH010000086.1:0-2553 GCA_043733645.1 Flavobacterium sp.
GAGACTTGACCCATTTCGGCTTTATCCTTAAGATAATACACAAACAACGGATTTAGAATAAAGCTAATTATTCTGGGGAAAACGGTCGCTAATCCGTAAATTAAAGTTTGTTTAAAGAGATTTTTATATAAACTCAAGGTGTTGACTATTGCTTTGGAATTGAAACAAAAGTAACCAATTCTTTGGTTTATGTTAAGCCGTTTTCGTCTAAAATTTTGACGAAATGAAAACCTTTGGGTCCGAAGCCTTGATTGTAGTAAAAACGATGCGCCGGAAAGTTTGTCGTATAGGCATCGAGAACAATATTGGTGCAGCCTAATGCTTTTGCTTTTGTTTCCACAAAATCACAAATCATCTTGCCAATTCCTTTAGAACGATGGTCAGGATGAACGATGAAGTTATCAATTTCCAAAGCTTTTCCACACCAGAGTTTGGTTTGGAACCAAATTCCAGTAACGCCAAGGCATTGACCATTTTCAAAAACGGCTACTTGAGAATAATTATTCGGAATCATGACTTCAAGAAAGGATTTATACATCTTTATGTCCATCTTTTTGTACATCAGCTGCATTAAATTAAGGTGAGGCAGCATTTCTTCTAATGAGGTAAGTTCTTTGATTTCCATTGGAATTTTTATTTAAATGTATAAAAAAAGAGCCAACGTTTGTTAGCTCTTTTTAATAAAATAGTGTTTTGGAATAACTTTCTATAAACTTAACCTACTTGGATAGAGGTCCGTACTATAAAACGGCAAATCCATCAATGGAAATGGTAAATCCATCAATGGAAACGGTAAATCCATTAGTGGAAATGGCAAATCCATTAGTGGAAGTGGTAAATCCAATAGTGGAAATGGCAAATCCGTCAATGGAAATGGCAAATCCATTAGTGGAAACGACAAATCCATCAATGGAAATGGCATATCTGAATACTTTTTATTTAAAAACAAAAAGAGCCAACGTTTGTTGACTCTTTTTGAAAATATTTTTGAATTATAATTATCCTTTTAAAGCTTCCGCTCCACCAACAATCTCTAAAATCTCGTTAGTAATGGCCGCCTGACGCGCTTTGTTGTATGTCAATTTCAATTGGTTTCTCAACTCGGTTGCATTATCCGTTGCTTTGTGCATTGCTGTCATACGGGCGCCGTGCTCAGATGCAAATGAATCCCTGATTGATTTGTATAATTGTGTTTTCAATGATTTTGGAATCAATGTCAATACAATTTCCTCTTTCGAAGGTTCAAAAATATAATCTCCGGTTGAAGCCGGTACATCAGATGCAATTGGTGCTAAAGGCAAAAATTGTTCGGTTTGAACGATTTGTGTTGCAGCATTCTTAAACTGATTATAAACAATCAAGATTTTGTCATACTCGCCAGTAGTAAACATTTCAATTAAAACATTTGCAATGTTGGCAACATTATCAAAAGTCAAATTATCATAAATTGTATTATGATGGGCGTGTACCTTAAATGTTTTTGCTAAAACATCGTTTCCTTTTTTACCAATTGGAAAAATATCAACTTGTTTTCCTGCATAACTTTCCGCAACTTCTTTGGCAGCTTTAATAGCATTTGTATTGAATGCTCCTGCTAAACCTCTGTTAGAAGTTATAACAACAATTAAAACCTTATTTACCTCGCGTTGTGCTGTGAACTCGCCACCAGCATCCCCATCTAAAGTGGAGCTTACATTTTGTAAAAGCTCGGTTAATTTTTCGGCATAAGGTCGCATCGCTGTAATAGCATCCTGAGCTTTTTTCAGCTTTGCAGCAGAAACCATTTTCATCGCCGATGTAATTTGCATCGTAGATGAAACTGAACTAATCCGATTACGTATTTCCTTTAAGTTTGCCATTTTTAAGCCCCTCACCAACCCTCCCAATAGGGAGGGAGGTTTTACGGGTAATTTTTTATGTTAAACATTCTTTTGAACTCTACTGACTCCTCCCCATTGGGGAGGTAGGGTGGGGCTAATATTTTGCTGAAAGTTCTTTAGCTACTTTTTCTAAAACATCAGTAATATTGTCATCCAATTTACCAGCTTTTAAAGCATTTAAAGTATCTCTGTGTTTGCTGTTCAAAAAGTTGATATACTCTCTTTCGAATTCTTTTATCTTGTTAACAGGAACCGTTTTCAACAAGTTTTTAGAACCTGCGTAGATAATGGCAACCTGATCTTCAACTGTATACGGATCGTTTACGGCCTGTTTCAGGATTTCAACGTTTCTTCTTCCTTTTTCAATTACGTTTAAGGTAACCGCATCCAAATCAGAACCAAATTTTGCAAACGCTTCCAATTCACGGAATTGCGCTTGGTCTAACTTTAAAGTTCCGGCTACTTTTTTCATCGATTTAATCTGAGCGTTTCCTCCAACACGGGATACCGAAATACCTACGTTAATTGCCGGACGAACTCCGGAGTTAAACAAATCTCCATCAAGGAAAATCTGCCCGTCAGTAATCGAAATTACGTTAGTTGGAATATAGGCAGAAACGTCACCCGCTTGTGTTTCGATAATTGGTAAAGCTGTTAATGAACCTCCACCTTT
>JAYTGH010000087.1:0-2553 GCA_043733645.1 Flavobacterium sp.
GCTTTCGCCAAAAACATAAATTACAATTACAGCCGGAACGATAGCTATCAAACGAGTGATTATTCTTCTTACCCATGGTTGAATTCTCAAATTAAGATAGCCTTCCATAACAATTTGACCAGCCAATGTTCCAGTTATTGTCGAGCTTTGTCCGGCTGCAATCAATGCTACCGCGAATAATATCGGTGCCCATTTTGTTCCTAATAAAGGTTCTAAAAACTTATGTGCGTCCTGAATCTCGGCAACATCAAACATTCCGTTTTGGTAAAATACTGCCGCTCCCAAAATCAATATGGCAGCATTTACAAAAAAAGCCAGGTTCAGGGCAATCGTTTAATCTATAAAATTATATTTCAATGCCTGTCTAATTCCCTTTTTACTTCGGTCAAATTTTCGGGTTTGAACCAAAGAGGAATGCAGGTAGAGATTATGCGGCATAACGGTTGCTCCAATAATTCCGATGGCAATGTATAAAGCATTTTCATTGGGCAACGAAGGTATTAATCCTGTGAATATTTTAGTAACTGAAGGTTGTGCAAAAATCATTTCAAAAATGAATGAAAAACCAATGATAAGAACTAAAGCAATAATGAATGCCTCCATTTTTCGCATCCCTTTATTAATTAAAAACAGCAATAAGAAAGTGTCTAAAACGGTTATCATTACACCTTGAATCAAGGAAATGTCAAAGAGTAGATTCAGACCAATTGCCATTCCGAGCACTTCAGCCAAATCACAAGCGGCGATGGCGATTTCTGCTAAAAAATAAAGAATATAATTTATAAAAGACGGATAGGTTTCGCGCGATGCCTGCGCCAAATCGCGTTGCGTAACAATTCCTAAACGTGCGCTCAAACTTTGCAGCAACAACGCCATAATGTTACTCATCAATAAAACCCAAAGCAGCGCATAACCAAATTGACTTCCGCCCGCAATATCAGTTGCCCAGTTTCCGGGATCCATATAACCAACGCTGATTAAGTAGGCCGGACCAAGAAATGCCAGTATTTTTCTAAAGCCAGTTTTTTTGCCTTCGGTTGCAACCGATTGATTTACTTCTTCTAATGACTTGCTCATGTTGAAACGTTTGCACAAATATAAAAATAAATTTGATTAAGGTAAATAAATTTTTAGATTTGTCTAAAAATTGTTTTATGAGAAAGACTATACTTTTATTTTGTGCTTTAGGAAGCTTAACAATCCTAGCGCAGACTGAACCAATTCAAGCCGACCGACCAGACCAAACTGAGACTCCATTTATAGTTCCGAAAGGAATGTTTCAAGTTGAAACGGGTTTTACATTCCAGAAAAATGATGAAATCAGCAACTCGAATAGTTTGCCTTCCGTTTTATGGAAATATGGTGTGAACGAAAATTTTGAATTGCGATTGATTACAGAATTCGTTTCAGAGAAAATAAATGATGAGAAAAGCTCCGGTTTTACTCCGATTTTGGTTGGGATAAAAATCAAGCTTTGTGAAGAAAAAGGAATTTTTCCTAAAACTTCATTCATCGGGCATATTGGTTTACCAAACACTGCTTCGTCAAAATATAAAACTGATTATGTAGCACCAGAATTTAGATTTACGATGCAGCATACGCTTTCTGATAAGCTTTCATTGGGTTATAATTTAGGTTGCGAATGGGATGGAATGACGCCCGAAACTACTTTTGTTTATACACTGACAACTGGTTATTCGATAAACAATAAGCTCGGTTGTTATGCCGAATTGTTTGGCTTTGCGCCACAAAATGATAATGCGAGTCATAATTTTGATGGTGGATTTACCTATTTGATAAACAACAATTTTATGGTAGATTTGTCTTCGGGAGTTGGTATGACTGATAATGCGCCCGACCATTATTTGGCGCTTGGTTGTTCTTTCCGGATATAAATGAAACACTACCATTACATTTTTACGGGTTCGGGTTTATCGGCTTTGATGACGGTTTATGAAATGGTGCTTTCTGGCAAATTTGAAGATAAAACTATTTTGATGATTGATGAAAATGCTAAAAAAACCAATGACAGAACCTGGTGCTTTTGGGATGATAACATCTTGTTTGACGAAATAGTTTCTAAAAATTGGAGCTCCGCTCTTTTTGCTGATAAAAACTTTCAAAGAGAATTACTTCTCCAACCCTATCAATATAAAATGATTCAAGGTTTGGATTTTTATACGTTGGTTTTTGAAGAAATCTCTGAACATAAAAACATTCATTTTGTAAATCAAAAAGTCATTGGTTTTCAAGAATTAGGCAATCATTGTTTGGTAAAAACAGACGGAGAAAGTTTTACATGTAACCAAATTTTCAATTCGATATTTAATCTGATACTTGTAAAAACCCAGAACAAATATCCGTTGTTGCAGCAACATTTTATGGGTTGGTTTATCAAAAGCGAAGAAGCTGTTTTCAATCCGAATTGCGCTACATTTATGGATTTTTCAGTTGAACAGAAAGGCAATACCCGATTTATGTATGTGCTTCCAACTTCAGAAACAGAAGCTTTGATTGAATATACTTTGTTCTCCAAAGATTTATTATCAGCAG
>JAYTGH010000088.1:0-7153 GCA_043733645.1 Flavobacterium sp.
CCAACGCTAGGATTTATCGGAACGATATCGGGAGTTATTAAGATTTTCTACGCCATCTCGGTCACAGAAGATATTAGTATCGGAAATATTTCTGGTGGATTGTATGAAAAAATGATTAGTAGTGGTGCAGGTTTGATAGTTGGTATTATTGCCTACAGCGCGTATCACTTATTCAATGGAAAAATTGATGCGTTTTCATTATCCATCCAAAAACAAGTATTAGAATTTGTAAATATAATTCAAAGACCAAATGGCAATAAAGCGAAATAAACGATTTCATGCAGAAGTCGCTACATCCTCTTTGAGCGACATTATGTTTTTCCTGTTGTTGTTTTTCTTAATCATCTCGACATTGGCAAATCCAAATGTTATCCGAATGACATTGCCTAAATCGAAAACGAATGAAAAGACAAACAAGCAGCTTATTACGTTATCTGTAACCGAAGAGAAAAGGTATTTTATAGATAAAGAAGAAGTGCTTTTGGATCAATTAGAAACCAGATTATTACAATTGATGGATCCCGCCAAAAACCAAACGGTTATTATCAGAATTCCGGCTACGCTGCAGGTGCAGGACTTGGTTGATGTATTGCAAATAGGAGTAAGGAACAAACTGAAGTTTGTTATTGCAACGAGTCCAAAATAAAAGTTGTAAAATTAAATAGTTAGAAATATGAAAATTAAAACTTTACTGTTGATGGCATTGGTAACGGCATCAGCTTTTGCACAAGACACGGAATTCAAATTTTCAAAAGACGGATTGACCGATTTTATTGTAACTACCTATGATGGTGCTGCCAAAGATACCTACGCTACGGCAGTTGCTTGGGTAAAAGATAATGCAAAAAGAAATTTTGTTGTGGTTTCTTCTGTCGAAAATGAAAAACTTGTTATTGAAGGTACTAAAGAGAATTTCCTTTGTAGTAAAGCTGGAGGAACAAATGTTTGCGCTTCTGCAACCTTTACGATAGAAATAAATTTTAAAGATGGTAAATATAAGTTTGCTGCTACTGGTTTAACAGAGAAAGCTAATAATTCAGCGAATACTACGGTTCATAATCTGGATGATTTCTCAGAGTATTATGATAAAGATGGTACGTTGAAAAAGTATAAAGATGATGTGCCTGTGGCTTACGAAACGCTTTTCAATGACTTGAATAAAAGCCTAATTGCCTTTATGGATAAAAAGAAGAAAGCCGAGAACTGGTAATTTTCTCATAATTATTTAAAACAAAATCCCCATTCGAAAGAATGGGATTTTTGTTTTGTCTCATTTATTAATAATTCCGAGTATAAGTTGCTTTTTCGATTAAATAAGCTGATTCTTTTCCGTCATTTATTTTAAACTTTGTTTTTACAGTCTCCTCTTTATCTATGCGTTGGATGAAAACCATAAAATGTAAATGGGCCCCATTTGACCAGCCAACATTTCCGCTGTACCCTATTAAATCGTTTTCTTTAACAATATCACCTTCTTCAACAACAGCTCCGTTTTGTTTTAGATGGACATATCTTGAGAAAGTCCCATCGTTGTGATACAGAAGTATATAATTGTTAAAGGCTGCACAACTTCTGTCGGCACAATTTTGATTATTATTTTCAACAACTTTCACTACAATTCCGTCTCTGGCTGCTAGGATACTAGTTCCGATTGGCATTGTGAAATCTAATGAATTCTCGTTTTGATGAGAAAAACTTCCGTTATATCCTTGAAAGATAGAAAATGAATTTCCTTTTTGAAAAGGAAGAGAATAATTATAGACAGCGGGTTCGGTTAAATTACTGTCGCCATAATTTGATAAAGATTTGATTTTAAACTCCGCACGAACATTTGGTTTAATTAATTCCATAGAGGTTATGAGAAATCCTTTAGTCTTAGCCGGAACTACAAAAATTTTGTGATTACCATTGGAGGAAGAAAGGTTTGTCAGCTCGAAGTCTATTTTTATTGAAATAGGACAAAATTCGTCGTTATCAGCTAAAACATTATATCCCTTTTCGGTTTTCTCGTGGTAAATATTTTTTTTAATCTGAGAAAAACAAGAAATACTAAAAATTAAAAATAAAACAGAAACGATTGATTTCATATGAAATTAGTTCAAGCTGAATGTATAAATTATCTTGCCAACTTGCGTTTCCGGTGCATTGCTGTCAGCTTGCCATTTAGTACTCATTGCAGCAATTTTTGCTTGGTCAAGCAAGCATTTGGCAGTGTTAGTTGTTCCTTGAACTCCGGCTGTAACACTAACTGTATTTCCGTTGCGGTCAACTGTTACCTGAACAGCAACTCTGCCTTGCTCTTGGCAGGTATAATCAGGTTGAGGTTTACTCAGTGCTTTTCGGTTACCTAATGCATAGCCGGAACCGCTTCCATTTCCGCCACCATTTCCAGAACCTGTTCCTGTCCCGGTCCCAGAACCTGTTCCTGTTCCGTTACCGCTTCCTTTCCCACCACCTGTTCCAGTTCCGCTTCCGTTGCCATAATAACCATTTGAGTTTAAATTACCGTTGGCGCTACCTTTATTGCCGCTTCTGGCATCATTGCCATCGCCACCTTTGTTGCCGAGGATGCTCGATAAAGCAGCATTAGCACTTTGAGAAACCTTTGGTTTTACAACTACTGGTTTTACATCTTTTTTAACAGGAACGGGTTTGGTTTTAATATTGTCATTTTTAGGTACAACAACATTGTCATCAGCATTATCATCTGAAATAACATTTTCCTCCGGTGTTGGTGCTGTCGGTGCTTTGACTACATCTTTTACATTCAGCACTTCACTTTTAGAATTATCACCCATACCAAAATCGCTGTCACCAAAATTCATTTCGATGCCGCCACCGCCACCACCGCCCATCAATTTCATGTTAGCTGGAGGCCAAAAACGTAAAAAGAATAATAAGAGTAACAATAAAGCATAAGTAATAATCGTTAGAATTATCGATTTTCTTCTGTCAGAAAGTGATGAATCTAATGTCCTATTTACAGCAAAGCGAACAGCATGGCTAGCAAGTCTGGTACTCATAGAATTTTAATTTAGATGCTTTACTTAATAAAACGCTTAAAAATACAAATTATTGTGTAATCTGAGCCTTTTAATTTTTCTATACTAATTGTTTCAGAGCAATTTCAAAAGCGGTTGCACTAATGTTCTTTTTATCAGCATGCAAATTGTGTGCCTTTTCTAAAGCCGATTTAATAATTTCCGAAATATCGTAGAAGATAGCTTCATCAGTCATTTGCACTTTTTTCTCCATAAAATAAGCAAATACTCTTGCCATTCCACAGTTTGAAATAAAGTCAGGAATCAAACTCACTTTGCTGTCGGTTTCTTCCATGATGCTTCCAAAGAAAATTTCTTTATCTGCAAAAGGAACGTTGGCACCACATGAAATAACTTCTAAACCATGATTGATTAGATTATCGATTTGGTCTTTGGTTACCAATCTTGACGCTGCACAAGGAGCAAAAATATCAGCTCCCAATGTCCATATTTTTTGATTGATTTCTTCAAACGGTAACATGTTTTGTGCTACCAATTTGTTTCCGTCTTTATTTAAAAACAATCTTTTAATTTCTTCAAAAGTGTAACCTTCTTCGTTGATAATTCCACCATCACGGTCTATGATACCAACAATTTTTGCTCCCATTTCGGCAAGATAGAAAGCAGCAGCTGAACCTACATTTCCAAAACCTTGTACTATTGCTTTTTTACCCTGAACATCGCCACCATAAATATGATAATAATGGCGAACGGCTTCAGCAACGCCATAACCAGTAATCATATCGGCAATGGTGTATTTGCGCAATACATCTGGAGAGAATTTTGGGTTTTCGATTACCTTGATTACACCATGACGCAATTGCCCTATGCGGTTGATTTTATCTGCTTCGGTTGGTTTGAAATGCCCATTAAAAACACCTTCCTGTGGATGCCACACGCCACATTCTTCGGTAAAGGGAATTACTTCGTGAATTTCGTCAACATTTAAATCACCTCCTGTTCCGTAGTAGCTTTTTAATAATGGAGATACGGCTTTGTACCACCGTTGTAAAACGCCTTTTTTACGAGAATCGTTTGGGTCGAAATTAATTCCTGATTTTGCACCGCCAATAGCTGGACCAGAAACAGAAAATTTAACTTCCATTGTCTTGGCTAACGATAAAACTTCATTCATGTCAAGTCCCTTTCTCATTCGGGTTCCGCCGCCTGCTGCACCGCCACGAAGCGAATTAATTACTGTCCATCCTTCTGCCTCAGTCTCTGAGTCTTTCCAGTTGAATACTATTTCGGGTTGTTTATTTTCGAATTTTTTTAATAATTCCTTCATTGTAGTTATTTTGTTTGTGGTGCAAATATAAGCATTCGGAATTAGGATAAAGGAATTAGAATTTGGGAAATCTGTATAAAAAAACGCCACTCATTGAGTGGCATTTTTTGTTTTACTTTTTGTTTTCTTTAAAACGTTTATCAGGCGTTCCATCTTTTTTCAAAACCACTTTGGTTTCTGTTTTTTTGAAACGCTTGTCTGGGGTTCCATCTTTTTTCAAAACTACTTTAGTTTCTGTTTGAGTTGTAGTTTTAGTTTTAGTTTCTTTTTTGGCAGTTTGAGCCGACGCAGCTATAGTAAAGCCCAAAAGAGCGATAACTGCTAACATTAATTTTCTCATCGTATTATATTTTTATGATTGAATAGCTAATTTATAAAAAAAGAAAATACAATTTGTTAATTATTAGTTATAAATCGATAGGTTTGATTAGTTTTAAACCATCAATAATAAAAACCACAAAATTATGAGCGTAATAAAAAATTGGCACGAGCAGCATTCCGAAACCTTATCTTTTGGTAGCCGTTTGGCAGATAAAGTAGCAAATAATATGGGATCTTGGCGATTTATCATTATTCAAACGGTAATCGTAGCTATTTGGATGATTTTGAATTTCGTAGCGTATGTTTCGCATTGGGATCCTTATCCATTTATTTTATTAAATCTTCTTTTTTCAACCCAAGCCGCATATGCCGCACCTATTATTATGATGGCACAAAACCGTCAAAATGAACGTGACAGAACGCAAGCACAGGCAGATTATCAAACTAATATTGACGCCAAAAAAGAAATTGAAGCTTTGACCATCAAGCTTAATTCTATGGAAGTGGATAAATTGGATAAGATTATAAAAATGTTAGAGGAATTGGATAAAAAATAATTCCCGAACTATGATCATGTTTCGCGCCAGTAACGCTACTCAAAGCATTAATCTCATTTCGGAGTTTTAAAACGCCAAGCAAAGCAAAAATCAAAGCTTCTATGAACTCAATTGTCTTTTTGTCAGGAATGATGATCTCTAAATCGGGTAACCATAATTGTATCCTTTTTATCAAAAAGTCATTATAAGTTCCGCCGCCAGTTGCTAAAAGTTTCCCTTTTTTTATTGGCAAAGCCGATGTAGTTTGGATTGCAATATGTTCGGTAAATGTGTGCATTTTGTCTTCCGTTGGGATGTTATATTTTTCAATCAATGGTAAAATAGTTTCTTTTACAAATTCAAATCCAAGCGATTTTGGAAACGGTTTTTTGTAATAATCCAATGCATTCAATTCATTAATTAAATCGGTATTGAGTTTTCCTGAACAAGCAATTTTTCCTTTATCATCATAATCCAATCCGAGTTGATTCGCATAAAAATTCAGAACGGTATTTACCGGAGAAATGTCAAAAGCGATTCTATTCCCATTTTGTTCAAACGAAATATTAGAAAATCCACCAAGATTCAAGCAATAATCAAAATCCGAAAACAAAATCCTGTCTCCAATCGGGACCAAAGGCGCGCCTTGTCCACCAAGCTGAACATCCTGCACTCGGAAATCACAAACTACAGTTTGATTAAGGATTTTTGCTATTTCCGGAAGATTTCCAATTTGGAGTGTAAATCCGTTTTGAGGTTGGTGCAGAATCGTATGCCCGTGAGAACATACCGCATCCAAGTTTTTCAAATTATGCTTTTCGACAAAGGTTTTGATAACATTCGCCAGAAGAATTGTATAATCTTGATTCAGTTGTTGCAATTCTTCTTGCGAAAAATCTACAGCAGTTTTTAGTTTCTCCAACCAATCATTGTCATACGAAACGGTTTCGGTTTCAAGGATTTCGAAGCTCCATTTTCCATCAACTATCGAAAAATGAATGTGAGCCAAATCGATACCGTCAAGCGAAGTGCCTGACATTACTCCGATGACGTTGTAAGTTTCTTTAAACATTGGCTAAATTTACGAAAACGTTTGAAATTTTAACTTTTATATTCTATTTTTGCTCATCAAAAACAAAGAAACAACAAACATAAATCTTCACAACTATGGATTTTAATTTAACCGAAGAACAGCTAATGATTCAACAAGCAGCGAGAGATTTTGCTGTCGCAGAATTATTGCCTGGCGTAATTGAAAGAGACGAACACTCTAAGTTTCCAACAGAACAAGTGAAGATGATGGCGGATTTAGGGTTTATGGGTATGATGGTAGATCCAAAATATGGTGGAGCAGGATTAGATAGTGTTTCTTATGTTTTGGCCATGACCGAAATTGCAAAAGTGGATGCTTCAGCAGCGGTTATTATGTCGGTTAACAATTCTTTGGTTTGTGCTGGAATGGAAAAATATTGTTCAGAAGAACAAAAAATGAAATATTTAGTGCCTTTGGCTAAAGGTGAAGTTATTGGTGCGTTCTGCTTATCTGAACCGGAAGCCGGAAGTGATGCGAGTTCACAAAAAACAACAGCCAAAGATATGGGTGATTACTATTTGTTAAACGGAACCAAAAACTGGATTACCAATGGTGGAACTGCTTCTACTTATTTGGTAATTGCACAAACCGATGTAGAAAAAGGGCACAAAGGAATCAATGCTTTTATCGTTGAAAAAGGTTTGGTCGGTTTTGAAATTGGTCCAAAAGAAAAGAAAATGGGAATCCGCGGAAGCGATACACATTCGCTAATGTTTAGTGATGTGAAAGTTCCAAAAGAAAACCGAATTGGTGCCGATGGTTTTGGTTTTAACTTCGCTATGAATGTGTTAAACGGAGGAAGAATTGGGATTGCTTCTCAAGCACTCGGAATTGCAACCGGAGCTTATGAATTGGCTTTAAAATATTCGCATCA
>JAYTGH010000089.1:0-2549 GCA_043733645.1 Flavobacterium sp.
TTCATTAATGATATAGCCTGTTTCATCCAAATTTAAATAGTCTGCAAAAATGTCCGTGTTTGGTTTGTGACCAATAGCCACAAAGAAACCAGTCGCCGGAATATCAAAAATATCACCAGTAGTTTTATTTTTTGCTTTCACAGCTGTCACCAATTGCCCATCACCCAATACTTCAAGAGTATCATGGTTCATCAATATGGTTATGTTCTCCGTTTTGCGCACACGCTCTTCCATGATTTTTGAAGCTCTGAATTTTTCACTTCTCACCAACATCGTCACTTTTTTACAAAGCTTAGATAAGTAATGCGCTTCTTCGCAAGCCGAATCTCCAGCACCAACAATAACTACTTCCTGATTTCTATAAAAGAAACCATCACAAACAGCACAAGCAGACACGCCGCCACCCATTTGTAAATAGTGCTGTTCAGAAGGCAATCCTAAATATTTAGCTGACGCACCGGTAGAAATAATAACGGTTTCGGCATGGATTTCCTTAGTATCGTTAATCCAAACTTTATGAATACTACCCGAAAAATCTACTTTAGTAGCCCAACCATCGCGAACATCAGTACCAAAACGCTGTGCTTGTTTTTGAATATTAATCATCATTTCAGGACCAGTAATACCTTCAGGATTACCTGGCCAGTTTTCCACTTCATTAGTTGTGGTTAATTGTCCGCCTGGTTGAGTTCCCTGGTACAAAACTGGGTGCATATTAGCTCTGGAAGCATAAATGGCAGCAGTATAACCCGCAGGTCCAGAACCTATAATTAAGCATTTTATTTTTTCAATAGTATCTGACATTATATGATTTATTTTAATTGCAAATGTAAACTTTTCACTCGAAAATAAATTCGCAAAACAATCGCTAAATGCAATTTGTGAATAAGATTAGGTTATTGTTAAAAAGAAAGAAAATAGAGAAAAGAAAAAAGATAAAAGATGGATTAAATTTATTAATAAACCCGTAGAATGATTCTTGGAATAAAAAAATAAAAAGCTTTTATTTCCTAATTAATAATTATATATTTGCACTCGCTTTCGGGGTGTAGCGTAGCCCGGTTATCGCGCCTGCTTTGGGAGCAGGAGGCCGCAGGTTCGAATCCTGCCACCCCGACCACTAGATCCTTTTTGTTTAAAAAACAAAAAGGATTTTTCATTTTAAAATAGTCAAGCTTACTTGATGTATTTTAAAATGAAAAGGTTTTGAATGTTACATTCAAAAGGATTTACTTGTAATATAGCCCCATATCAGGATATACAATCCTGCATAAAGCACCTTAACATCTTTATTCTTGCCTCTATTATCTTTTCTCTATTATCTTTTCTCTTTTTATCAAAAAATAAAAGGCACATCCGATATAATTTCTATTTTTGTTAAAACTAAAAACAACACAACACTATATGTTAATTATTGGAATTGCTGGCGGTACCGGAAGTGGAAAAACAACTGTTGTACAACAGATTATTAATGAATTACCGGAAGCCGAAGTTGGTGTAATCTCCCAAGACTCCTATTACAGAGAAAACAATAATTTAAGTTTTGAGGAAAGAGGTCTAATCAATTTTGATCATCCACGTGCTATCGACTTTGAATTATTGGTAAGTCATCTAACAGAATTAAAAAAAGGCAAAACCATAGAACAACCCGTTTATTCTTTCGTAACGCACAATCGTACAGACGATAGTATAATCACACATCCAAGAAAAGTAATGATTGTTGAAGGGATTTTGATTTTGGCAAACCCGGAACTTCGTGAAATGTTTGATGTCAAAATATTTGTTCACGCCGATTCTGACGAAAGATTAATCCGCCGTTTAAAAAGAGATATTGCGGAGCGTGGTCGTGATATGGAAGAAGTATTAAACCGCTACCAAACGACTTTGAAACCAATGCACCAGCAATTTATTGAACCAACTAAAGGATTTGCTGACATCATTATTCCAAATGATAAATACAATACGGTGGCTATCGATGTCGTAAGAGCCGTTATCAATCAAAGAATTACCTAAAATGAGCTACTTTAAAAATCTAACGAATGCCTATCCTATCCTGAAAATCCTCGGAAACAGATACGTTATTGTGTTGGCTTTTTTTATAGTATGGATGCTGTTCTTGGACAATACTTCCTATATGGAACATCGAATCCTGAACAAGCAGCTCAACGAACTCGAAGACAACAAAAAATACTATCAGGAAGAAATAAAGAAAGATAGCGAAAGCATCAAACAACTGAAAAACCCAGACCAGTTAGAAAAATACGCCCGCGAAAAATACTATATGAAACGCGACAGCGAAGACATTTATATCATCGAATTTGAAGGTGATTCTATCAAAGACGAAAAATCAGATTCTAAATCTTTATAAGATAACATTATGGCTGAGAATTTATTTGATGCTTTCGAACCCGTTTCCTCCAAACAATGGAAACAGCAAATTCAGTACGAGCTCAAAGGTGCCGATTATAACGATACTTTGGTATGGGAAAGTCTGGAAGGCATTAAGGTAAGACCATTTTATCACGACGATGAATCGGAAGTAAAGTATA
>JAYTGH010000090.1:0-2548 GCA_043733645.1 Flavobacterium sp.
GGAAGATTGAACCAATCGCCAATGGCTTTGTTGGTCAGAATGCCATGATATAGATAAACACCATTTTTCAAACCTTTATTGCAGCGAATAGCGCTTTCTAAACCACCATCTTCGGCAATTTGGAGTAGGTAAGGGGTAATAATATTACTGATAGAAAGCGAAGCCGTTTTAGAATAACGCGAAGGAATATTCGGCACGCAATAGTGGATGACATTGTTTTTAATAAAGGTAGGGTTTTCATGTGTTGTCACTTCAGAAGTTTCAAAGCAACCGCCGGTATCAATACTGACATCTACAATTACGGCACCCTTTTTCATGTGTTCCACCATGGTTTCGGTAACTACAACAGGGCAACGTTCTTTGCCTCGTAATGCTCCGATGGCGACATCGCATCGGCGCAAGGCTTTTAATAATGATTTGGGTTGTATGGTTGACGTAAATATCCTTTGATTTAAATTGTTTTGGAGTCGACGTAGTTTGGTAATCGAATTGTCAAAAACTTTTACATTGGCACCTAAACCTAAAGCTGTTTTAGCAGCAAATTCGCCAGCAGTTCCTGCGCCAAGAATTACAACATCAGTAGGAGGAACGCCTGTAATATTACCAAGCAGTAATCCTTTCCCAAATTCGTTGTTAATCATCAGTTCTGCTGCAATTAAAATGGAAGCTGTTCCGGCAATTTCGCTTAAAGATTTTACAGCAGGATAGGAACCATCTTCATCTTTGATGTATTCAAAAGCTAATGCGGTAATTTTTTTCTTGGATAAGGCTTCGAAGTATTCCTTTTTTCTGGTTTTTAACTGAATGGCCGAAATCACAATCGCGTTCATGTTTACCAATCCAATTTCCTCCATGGTTAAAGGCTCAACCTTTAAAATCATTGGGCAACTCAATACTTTTTTGTTGTCATTGGATATTGTTGCACCGGCATCACTAAATTCTTTGTCGGTATAACTCGAACTCAATCCGGCACCCGATTCAATCATTACTTTGTGGCCATGCGAAGTTAGTGAATTGACAGCATCAGGGGTTAAGCAAATACGTCTTTCCTGATAAGAAGTTTCTTTTGGAATTCCGATAAAGAGTTCGCTTTTATGACGATATACTTCTAATTTTTCCTCTTGAGGTAAAAGCTGTTGCTTAGTGAAAGGTGTAATAGCCATACTGCACAATTGTAATTTTGTACCAAATTACAAAAAAAAATATTCAATTAGGTCAATCTGAGATTTCTTTTACCATCAACAGATTCAGACAAAATAATGGTAGAAAAATCATCGGGAAGTAAATTCGGAATTTTTTCTGCCCATTCAATGAAGCACCAATTTCCAGAATATAAATAGTCCTCAATTCCCATGTCCAGAGCTTCGATTTCCGATTTTAACCGATACATATCAAAGTGATATACCTTTTGATTGTCCTCGGCATTATATTCATTTACCAAAGAAAATGTTGGACTGCTGGTAGCATCAGTCACGCCTAATTCTTTGGACAACGCTTTAATTAAAGTTGTTTTTCCAACACCCATATTGCCATGAAAAAGAATGACTTTATGCGGTTTTTCTGCAATGATTTTTTTGGAGACTTGTTTAAGTTCGTCAAGTGAAAATATGATTTCCATAAGTTGAGTAATTAGTAATTAGTGAATAGTAATTAGTGAAAATTTTGCTAATCACTTATTACTATTCACTAGTCACTTCTATTTAGGATTAAAAACTAAAAAAGGAACTATCATTTCTTCTAATGAAATTCCACCATGCTGATAGGTATTTCGATAATAACTCACGTAATGATTGTAATTATTGACATACGCCAGGAACAAATCGTTTTTCGCAAATATGTAGGAGCTACTCATGTTAATGGTTGGTAATCCTATTTTCTTTGGATCTCTTACGGCATAAACATCTTTGTCTTCATAGGTCAAACTTCTTCCGGTTTTGTATCGCAAATTCAAGCTGGTGTTTTTATCGCCAATAACTTTAGTAGGGTTTTTTACATTAATCGTTCCGTGATCGGTTGTGATTATTAGTTTGAAACCTAATTTTTGAGCTTGTTGGATGATTTCTAAAAGCGGTGAATTTTTAAACCAACTCAACGTTAAGGAACGATACGCTTTATCATCGGATGCCAATTCTTTTACCACATCCATTTCGGTTTTGGCATGAGACAGCATATCCACAAAATTGTAAACCACCGTAACCAAATCATTGTCTTTTAAACCTTTGAAGTTTTCGGCTAATTTTTTTCCGTTGGCTAGATTGGTAATCTTAAAATATTCCTGTTTGATGTTTAAGCCCAATCGTTTTAAATGTGCCGTTAAAAACTCGGCTTCATATAAATTTTTTCCTCCATCTTCGACGTCATTTTTCCAGTATTGTGGAAATTGTTTTTCCATTTCGATAGGCAATAATCCAGAGAAGATTGCATTCCTGGCATATTGTGTTGCCGTTGGCAAAATGGCATAATAAGGAACTTCTTTTTCAAGTTTGTAATGGTTGCCTATCACACTTTCCATGGCTTTCCATTGGTCGTAGCGCAGGTTATCTATGAC
>JAYTGH010000091.1:0-2541 GCA_043733645.1 Flavobacterium sp.
AACTACATGAGTCTTTTCGAAAGAAAAGATGGCAAATATGTTTGCGTTAGAGATATGGGAGCTTCAGATATGCCTAAAAAAGAAACCAAATAAAAACTAAAAAAGCACTTCACAATCGAAGTGCTTTTTATTTTGAATATCACACTTTAACAATTTTATTAATAAATAACTGATAACAAGTAAAATATCATTATCTTTAACTGCCTTAATCTTGTGGCTTAACCTAGTAGTTTATTAATTTTTTAATTAACCAATTTATGAAAAACAAGATGTTCAAAGGGATTGCATTAGGCGTAATTACAGCGTTAGTTATTGCCTGTCAACCTAAAAAAGAAGAAGTTGCGGCAGCACCTGCTGTAGACAAAGAAGCGGTTAAAACCGAATTACAAACGATGGAATCCGCATTTGCAGATGCTATGAATGCCCACAAAGCAGACGGAATTGTTTATTATGCTGACGATGCCACAAGCTATTCACAAAACAAACCACCTCTGGTAGGCAAAGATGCCATATACAAATCAGTGAAGGACGAAGTAGACGGTATGGAAGCTGGAGCCAAAATATCTTTTACTACCAATGAAGTTTACCCTTCAAACGATGGTAATCAGGCAGTAGAATTAGGCAGTTACAAAGTAGTTGATTCTACAGGTACAACAAAAGCTTCTGGAAATTATATGGCAATGTTCGAAAAAAGAGATGGTAAATATGTATGTGTTCGTGATATGGGCGCATCAGATATGCCGAAAAAAGAAGAAAAAAAATAATTCTACCACAATTTATTTTTTTGAGAAGCACTTCCAATTGGAAGTGCTTTTTTTGTATTTTTAAATTCCTAAAAAAAGTATATGTCCAAACTTCCGCATATTGGCACGACTATCTTCACGGTTATGTCGCAAATGGCAAACGACTATAACGCTATTAATCTTTCGCAAGGTTTTCCCAATTTTCCGGTAGACAAACGATTAACTGCCATTATCGCCAGATTGGCAACCCAAAATGTTCATCAGTACATGCCCATGAGTGGATTTCCGACGCTTTTAGATAAGATTGCGAAACTTACCCAACAATCCTACCAAAGGACAATCAATCCAAAGGATGAAATCCTAATCACAGCTGGTGCTACCGAAGGAATATTTGCTGCAATTCAGGCTTTACTATATGCAAACGATGAAGTTATTATACTTGATCCTAGTTATGATTGTTACGAAGCGCCAATTTTATTAAGCAATTCCAAACCAATTCGAGTTGCACTCAATGATGATTTTACGCCTAATTGGGAAAGCATAAGTGCTGCAACAAACGAGAAAACAAAACTCATTATCATCAATAATCCGCATAATCCAACGGGGAAAATCTGGATAGAAAGCGATTTTGATCAATTGGAAAAGTTAGTTGACTCGTTCCCTAACCTTCTTGTTCTCTCGGATGAAGTTTATGAATACATAACTTTTGAACAGACGCATATTTCAATACATCATCGTCCAAAATTGTGGAATCGTAGCATTATAATTTCTTCTTTTGGGAAATCATTACACATTACAGGCTGGAAAATTGGCTATGTCATTGCGGCCGAACATTTGATAATAGAAATCAAGAAAGTACATCAGTTTCTAGTTTTCAGCGTAAATAGTATTTCACAAGTAGCTATTTCGGAGTATTTAGACATTGTAGACGTAAATAGTTTGGGAAGTTACTACCAACAAAAGAGAGATTTCTTCAGAAACTTATTGAAAGAAACCAAACTCAAACTCTTGCCTTGTGAAGGCACTTATTTCCAGCTTGCCTCATATAAAAACATTTCTGACGAAGATGATTTGGCGTTCACCAAACGATTAATCACCGAGGTTGGTGTGGCTACAATTCCCATTTCACCTTTCTACGCTAATTTAAAAGATACTAAATGTATACGCTTTTGTTTTGCTAAAGATGATGCAACACTAATCGAAGCCGCCAACCGCTTGATGAAATTATAAATGTAGGACTGTTTACTTATTGTACACCTCTAATTTTAGGATTGCCAGTAAAATAATCTAATTTTGGATTATGAATTTCATCCGGACATTTTTCATTTCCATCATTTTACTTGTTTCGTTGAGCAGTTATGCCTCGCCATCAAAAAATTCATTGATGCAAAAAGGTTGGGATGCCTTGGTGAAAGATAACGAAAACGAAGCCTTTCAGTATTTTTGGCAAGCTCACGAAAAGTCAAAAAAAGACAAAAACACCACAGATAATGCGGAAGCATTGCTTTATTTAGGAATCTGTTCCTATGGTTCCAGCCTTGAAAAGGGATTGCAATTTGTTACCCAATCTCTTAATGAATACAAGCTTCTGGAGAAAACAAATCCGGAAAAAGCTTTGATTGGCCGCTACAAATGTTTGCAGCTTATCAGTACCATTTACGTTCGTCAAAAAAAATATGACGAAGCCATGCGTTTAAGTAGTGAAGTTATTTCCGAACTAAAAGACAAAAATGATACTTCAGGAACATTGGGATTGGCTTATAATAGTCTTGGTTCTTTACACGAGTTGAAGAATGAA
>JAYTGH010000092.1:0-2537 GCA_043733645.1 Flavobacterium sp.
ACCAAAACCCCAAACATTTTACCAATACCATTTTTATGATCATTCAATCCAAAATTATGTTGCCAGTCGTTTTGGGTTTGAATATACGCTTGCAATTCAGTTGCCGCCAAAATACTGAGGGGGTGCGGTTCGTAGCAAAAAGGAAAAGTGAAACGCTCGGGCAAGGCATAGCCTTCAATAGATGCTTGAAAGGAGATAAAATGATTGGATTGTATGATAGACTGAATAGACATCTAAACCAGGTTTGATTAAGTATATATCTTTTTTTTGCAAAGATATAAAAAACCTGTTGGAATCTGATTGGTGGGATGATTGAAGGCACCTTGTGGCTACTGGTTTGAATGCAAAAAGCCTCGTGCTGATTGCAAAAGGCTTTTGTTGTAGTAAATTGAACTGGTAATCATAAAAAAATTATTTTCCCCTTTGGAACATTTGGTGTATTGATTGGCGGATTGATTCTTCCAACGGAGGTAAATTTTCTATAAGTCTGCGATTTCCACACTCTCCACATAAATTAAATCCTAAACTTTTAAGGTATATTTCTTCAAAATCTATTTCAGGATTATACTTTGCTTCATAATAATCTATTAGTGCTTGGGCTAATGGTACTTTAAAATTCTTTTCAAATTCTTTTAGTTGTTCTATTGCTAAATCACTTAATCCTTTATCTTTCAATTTATGTAAGTGTCCATTTAACAAATAAGTTTGAGTTGCGTAATTGCGAATTAATGAATCGCTTTTGGTGATATCTTCTATGATGGTTAGAATTTTATTGACCTCTTGCTCATAAAATGAGAGTTCTTTTTTTAAATCCCAATAAAAGATACCTGAATTTTTTTTTTCAGTCTGATTTATAATTTCTTCTTCGCCATCAATAATTTCAGTAATGGATATTATATAGGAAGAGTTTAACTTCTTACAGTCTTTATAATAATGATAAGCTGCAAATTTAGGCAATTTTCTATTGAACTTTAATTTATTACTTTCAGGATATTGACTTATATTCCCTTTACTTTCTAATAAAAGTTGATAAAGTAAAAGCTTGTTTTTTTCCAATAAGCTGAATACAGTAATTGGTTTATCGTATAATACTCTCATTTTAGAAAAACCATCATCAATAAAATAACTATTTAGAATTTGATTATGATTGAAATTAGTTATATATGCCATGTTTATATTTTTTTATTTTTTACAACCATATGAAAGTACACTTATACCATAATTACCTGAGCGTCAGTTACATTAGCATTTAAATTTTCTAATTTAAAAAATAATTTTCAAGAAGTATGTAAGTAATAAAACAAATATAAAATAAATAAAAGTATTTTACAAATTATTAATTTTAAAACCCATAATAATTACCTATGTTACGTGCAAGAAACCACGGATTTTTCGAATTAACGAATATTTACCTATCTACGTGTTGACGTGTGACATGGATAGATTACCCTAAAAAGCTAACCAAGGATAAGTGGCTAAAACTAGTTCACATCTAAATTAGCAAATATTTGTCAATTCGAAAAATTCGTGGTCTCCTACCTGTAGCATGGCTGTCAAAAGATTCTTGAAAACTATTTTTCAAAAAGAGGGAGCTGTCAAACGGTACTTGACGACTATTTTTTAAAAAGAAGGAACTATCAAACGGCACTTGACGACTATTTTTTAAAAAGAGTGAACTACCAAACGGCACTTGAAAGCTATTTTTCAAAAAGAGGGAACTGTCAAACAGAACTTGATTGCTATTTTTTGAAAAGAGAGAATTGTCAAACGGTACTTGATGGCTATTTTTTGAAAAGAGGGAACTACCAAACGAAACTTGATTGCTATTTTTTAAAAAGAGGTAACTGTCAAACGATTCTTGATGGCTATTTTTTTAAAAATGGTTGGTGTTTTTTGAGAAGTGGTTGCTATTTTTCGAAAATGGATGACTATTCCTGCTTATATGTTATCTATTTGTTAACAGAGGCGATGATTGAGCAAAAAAGAACGGCATATACTGAGGGGTATATGCCGTTTTAAGTTCAAATGGTGTTGAAAATAAGCCGATGGAAATTATTCTTAAGGGTTGGAAGCCTACTTTTTATTGCAGCTTGCCTTTATAAGTCTGCTTAAACAACTCAAAACGAGGGATAGACACATTTTGCACATATGGATTACCCGGATTCAAAAGAATATAGTTTTGATGATATTCTTCTGCTCTGTAGAACTTTTCAAGTGGCATTACTTCGGTCACGACCTTGTTTCTGAAACGCTTGGAATCATTGACAGCAACTATGCCTGCCTCTATCGCTGCCTTCTCACTCGCATTTTGATAGAAGGCTATTGACCGATAAGATGAACCTCTATCGGGCCCTTGTTGGTCAGGCGTAGTCGGGTCGTGCGATGCGAAAAATACTTTTACTAACTCCTCGTAACTCACCTTTTTAGGATTGTAATAGACCATGACAGACTCGGCGTGACCTGTGCCCTCGCCACCCACTTGTTGATAAGTCGGATTGACAGTATGACCGCCCGAATAGCCCGATACAGCACTATCC
>JAYTGH010000093.1:0-2534 GCA_043733645.1 Flavobacterium sp.
GACGACGAACTAACAGGCGAATCACTATCATTAAAATAACCACTCGGACTCGGATTCATACTTGCCACTAACATAAAAGATGATGGATAGGTGATCGTGAATTTTGCTCTCGAAATCGTTACTTCTCTGTCTTCCAAAGGTTGGCGCATTACTTCTAGCACTTCTCGTTTAAACTCGGGCAATTCATCTAAAAACAAAACGCCATTGTGTGCCAATGAAATTTCTCCTGGTTGCGGATAGCTTCCGCCGCCAACTAAGGAAACACTTGAAGCTGTGTGATGCGGACTTCTAAAAGGTCGTTGGTTCATTAATCCGCTGTCTTTTACTTTTCCGGCAACGCTATGAATTTTGGTAGTTTCTAATGCTTCGTTCATTGTCATTGGTGGCAAAATACTCGGTAATCGTTTGGCAAGCATTGTTTTTCCTGAACCTGGCGGACCAATCAAAATAATATTATGTCCACCGGCGGCGGCAATTTCCATGCAGCGCTTAATGCTTTCTTGCCCTTTCACATCCGAAAAATCAAATTCCGGGAAATCTAATGTTTTATTAAATTCTTCTTTGGTGTCAATAATAGTTGGATTCAAAGTGCCATTTCCTTCAAAGAAATCAATAACCTGCAACACGTTTTCAACACCGTAAACATCTAAACCTGTAACTATAGCCGCTTCTTTTACATTTTGAATAGGAAGAAAAAAACCTTTAAAACCTTCGGCTTTGGCTTTGATAGCAATAGAAAGAGCGCCTTTTATAGGTTGTAAACCACCATCGAGAGATAATTCACCCATGATTAAATACTTGTCGACTTCATCGGCTTTTATTTGTCCGGAAGCAGCCAGAATACCGATTGCCAATGTCAAATCATAGGCGGAACCTTCTTTGCGTAAATCGGCTGGTGCCATGTTTATTGTGATTTTCTTCCCCGGCAAACTGTATCCATTATTTTTCAAAGCTGCCGCAATCCGATAACTACTTTCTTTGATAGCGTTATCAGGCAAACCAACCAAGTGGTAACCTACGCCTTTATCGATGTTTACTTCTACGGTAATGGTTGTGGCTTCAACACCAAAAACGGCACTTCCAAAAACTTTTACTAACATTTATATTATTTACAGACTAAATATACCGTAAAGCTATAAATGGAAAGTAGGCAAAAAGTGTATATTTTATGATTCGGTTTGAAGTGCAATTTTAAAAGAATTTTAAGATTCTATTCGAAATAAATAGTAGTTTTGAAAAAAATACCATACTTATGATTCCAGCCCAATTGCCGGACAATGAAGCCCGACGATTAAGAATACTAGAAGAATACAAAATATTAGATACTGAAAGTGAAAAAGATTTTGATGATATCACAAAATTAGCTTCAGAAATTTGCGAAAGTCCAATTTCCGCAATCTCCTTAATAGATACTAATCGACAATGGTTTAAATCTGCTTATGGCCTGTCGCATACAGAAACTTCCAGAACGTTATCTTTTTGTGCGCACGCTATTCATGACAATGCAATGTTTGTTGTTGAAGATGCTAGGCATGATATACGATTTCACGATTCGCCATTGGTAACTGGTGATCCCAATATAGTTTTCTATGCTGGAGTTCCTTTGATTGATAAAGAAGGATTTGCATTAGGAACACTTTGTGTGATTGACAATAAAACAAAAAAACTCAGTGATTTTCAGGAAAGAGCACTAAAAACACTAAGTCATCAAATATTGAAACTGATGGAAATCAAGAAACTGAATCATAAATTAAAATTAAAAAACTATCTTTTAGAGGAAAGTTATAACGAATTAGAACGCTTTGCTCAGGTAGTTTCTCATGACTTAAAATCGCCTTTAAACAATATTTTAGATTTAACTGATTTATTGAAGAATGAAGAACATTGTGAGATAAAAAATCCTGAAGCAAATTTATATATTGATTTAATTAAAGAGTCTTCGGAAAAATTAAAAGAATATATTGATGCTACTTTAAACACTTATAAAAACAATATATTAGCTCCAGATGACAAAGAGTTTTTTTATATAAATACCATATTAAAAAACTGCGCTCAATTACTGAATCCAAAAAATGAATTTGAAATAAATCTTCCTGACAATATTGAGATTTATAACTATAAACCAATTTTCGAACAAATTTTCATCAACCTTATTAGCAACGCTATAAAGTATAATGACAAGCCCAAAGTTATTATTGATATTAGGATTGTAATAGAAGATGGGTACTACACTATCATAGTCAAAGACAACGGTATTGGTATTGAGAATGACAAATTAGAAGCTATTTTCGGCATGTTTGTAACGTTGGGTAAAGTAGATCGTTTCAACAATTCTGGAACCGGAATTGGACTTTCGAATGTTAAGAATTTAGTAAATCGTGCTGAAGGAGAAATTAGTGTAAAATCAGTAGTTGGAGAAGGAACCAACTTTGTTTTAAAATTTAAAGCATAAGAATCACTGCAAATTATCACTCATTAATTCGCTTTTGTTTTTGGCATATTCATAACCTTGACTCCACCATTGTTTCATTTTT
>JAYTGH010000094.1:0-2529 GCA_043733645.1 Flavobacterium sp.
CAATCACATCAAAGAAGGTCGTGGAAATAATCCTTCTCTCCGAACTTTTGAAACCACTTGGACTTATCAGTATTTATACGATAAAGCCAATCAGATTGCACATGTTTTAATTGATGACTTAGGGTTAGTTTCCGGAAATCGTGTATTGATTCGTTCTGCCAATAACCCGATGATGGTGGCGTGTTGGTTTGCCATTTTAAAAGCGGGCGGAATTGTAGTAGCTACGATGCCTTTGCTTCGCGCCAAAGAATTAACAACCATAATTGATTGTGCCGAAATCTCTCACGCATTGTGTGATAAAACCTTGCAGGATGAGATGAATCAGGTAAAATCTGGTTTTCTGAAACGAACTTCTTTCTATGATGAATTAGAAATTCTAATGCATTCAAAACCAAAAACCTTTACCAATTACCACTCAAAATCGGATTCCATTGCTCTAATCGGATTTACTTCAGGAACTACTGGTTTACCCAAAATGACGGCGCATTACCATAAAGACATTTTAAACATTTGCGAAGCGTTTCCACCCTATTCATTACAACCGACACAAAAAGACATTTTTACTGGAAGTCCACCGTTAGGCTTTACCTTTGGTTTGGGCGGATTGGTTTTGTTTCCGATGTATTTTGGAGCTTCTACATTTTTGATAGAAAAACCAACACCCGAAATGCTATTACAAGCTATTCAGGAACATAAAATTACGGTGTGTTTTACAGCGCCAACCGCATGGCGCGTCATCACTTCTAAAGTAACCGACTTTGATATTTCCAGCTTACGCAAATGTGTTTCAGCCGGAGAAACGCTACCCTTAAAAGTTTGGAAGGATTGGTACGACGCAACTGGCTTAAAAATTATTGATGGAATTGGCGCGACAGAAATGCTTCACATTTTTATTTCTTCTACTACAGAAAACATGAAACCCGGAGCTACCGGTCTTGCGATTACAGGTTATGAAGCCAAAATTATTGATGCCAACGGAAATCAAGTTCCAACAAACCAACCGGGAAGATTAGTAGTTCGAGGCATTACAGGCTGCAAATATTTGAACCGAATAGACAAACAAAAAGAATATGTAGAAAACGGCTGGAATGTTACTGGCGACATTTTCCTTCAGGACGAAGACAGCTATTTCTGGTTTGTCGCTCGTGGTGATGATATGATAATTTCTTCCGGCTATAATATCGCTGCCATTGAAGTAGAAAGCGTACTTTTAACTCACGAAGATATCTTGGAATGTGCCGTAGTTGGTTTGCCCGATGAAGAACGTGGAATGTTAGTTTGTGCGCATATTGTTCTGAAAGAAAAATATAAAGCAACCGACAATATGAAAAACCATATTCAACACTGGTTCAAAGAAGTAGCTGCGCCATACAAATATCCTAGAGTAATTTATTTTACCGAAGGATTACCCAAAACTGAAACCGGAAAAATACAGCGGTATAAATTGAAATAGTATCAAGATTTAAAACTCTGCGAACTTTGCGTAACGCTTTGCGCACTTTGCGGTTAAACCAAAAAAAATGAGAAAAGTATTCGTCCTATTTGCCATAACTTCGTTAACCATAATTGGCATGTTGACCTATATCAATTGGAAATTCAGTTTCCTGTTATTGATATTCATTCCGTTAATTCTAATGGGATTGTATGATATGTTTCAGTCAATTCACACCATTCGCAGAAACTTTCCACTATTGGGAAGAATGCGCTATTTATTGGAATCTATCGGACCCGAAATGCGTCAGTATTTTGTAGAAACCGATTTAGAAGGAAAGCCATTCAACCGCTTACAACGAAATTTGGTATATGAACGCAGTAAAAAAGCCATCGATTCACAACCTTTCGGAACGCAACTAGATGTATACAACGAAGGGTACGAATGGATAAATCATAGTATTCGAGCCATTTCTTTTTCTAATGTAAATGAAAATCCCCGAGTTAAAATTGGTTCTTCACAATGTGAAAAACCATACGAGGCAAGTTTATTTAACATAAGCGCGATGAGTTTTGGAGCGTTAAGCAAAAATGCCATTTTAGCTTTAAATAATGGGGCAAAACAAGGAGGTTTTTATCACAACACTGGCGAAGGCGGATTATCGCCTTATCATTTGCAAGGGGGTGATGTCGTATGGAATATCGGAACTGGGTACTTCAGTTGCCGAACGGATGATGGCAAATTCTCTTATGATAAATTTGTCGAAAGAGCCACTTTGGATAACGTAAAAATGATTGAAATTAAATTTTCACAAGGAGCAAAACCCGGTCACGGCGGAATCTTACCCAAAGAAAAAGTAACTGATGAAATTGCAGCCATCCGATTGGTATCAAAAGGTCACGACATCGTTTCGCCACCAACCCATTCGGCTTTTACAACACCTTTAGAGCTAATGGATTTCATAAAATTACTGCGAAAAGGTTCAGGCGGGAAACCCATCGGAATGAAAATCTGCATCGGAAATAAATCAGAGTTTTTATCCATCTGCAAAGCCATGGTGGAAACGCAAACCTATTTAGATTTCATTACCGTTGATG
>JAYTGH010000095.1:0-2528 GCA_043733645.1 Flavobacterium sp.
ACCAACATCGATCAATGTGGTAACTTATGGTACTTCAAAAGTGAATTTGACCGATGGAGAAATCAGCAATAAAGTGGAAGCTATTTTTGATATGCGTCCATACTTTATTGAGCAACGTTTGAAATTGAGAAATCCAATTTATAGCGAAACTGCCGCTTATGGCCATATGGGACGTAAACCAGAAACGGTTACCAAAACGTTTACCTTGCCAAATGGAGCTCCAAAAACAGTTACAGTTGAATTATTTACTTGGGAGAAATTAGACTTCGTAGATAAAGTAAAAGCAGCTTTTGGAATTTAACCGCAAAGTTTGCAAAGAAATACGCGAAGTTCGCAAAGAAAAAACCCTGATAGTAGCGGCATCCTTTTTTGTTATAGAAAAAAGCCCTTCGACTGCGCTCAGGGTGACAAAACAAAAAAGATATAGCGGAAAGCAGGAATAGCTACAAATTATATTTCAAACTCAAAATCACATAACGCGGTTGGACAAAATACTGCGAATTTGAAATCCTTAATTGGTCAAAGCTATTGTCATTTAAAGACTTTGTGTTTAAGATATTCGTTGCCGAAATCCTGTATTCCCACTTGCTGTCTTTCTTTTGATAAATCAAACTCGAAGATAGAAAATCGTATTGATTGTCGACTGTTTTGTGGTTGTTATAATAATGATAGAATTCATATTCGGTTACCCACGAAAAGCTTTTTAAGAAGAAATAATCCAAGCGGGCAAAGGGTTTGTCAGTGGTATATTTGGTATGATTGTATTCGTTTAGTGTGTAGGTATATCCCAATTCCAGATTAGGATAATTTTTGAAATTGGTTGAAGCTTTCAACGTATAATTTTGTGTAAAACTCTCGGTGCTTCTGTCTTGTAAAGTTATTTTATTATAGTATTTCGACCAATTCAAACTGGCACTAAATGAAGCTTTGTAGTATTTCAAAAACGAACGCCCATAATTTCCCATTCCGGATAAAGTCTCATCGACAAAATTAGAATTATAAGGCGTCGAGATTTGATTGGCGTTATTAAACAATACCTGTGATTTTACAGCATCAACTCTTTTGGTGTATACAGCATAAGCAAAAATATTCTCGAAATTGAACATATTGTATTTAAAATAACGCAGCGAATGTACTTGAGAAGTAGCGTTTTCTAACAAACGTTTTCCGCTGAACAAACTATTGTAATTGGACAATACATAACCTTCTGCCAATTTATTTATATCGGTAAAATCATTGGTTAACGAGAAATTATAGGTCAACGTTTCCGCTTTCTTAATTTGGTATAACGCAAAGAAATCGGGCAATACTTTGGTGAAATTATTTTTGGCAGAAGTTCCTAATTGCTGGTTATTCATGCTATACGTATGGAAACTTAGTCCCGGGGTAAACGTAAATTTTCCGGTCAATATTTTATAATGCAAACCAAGAAAAGCATCGTTGAAATTATAGCGTACTTGGTTGTTGTTTTCGGGCGAATTCAAATCGTTTTGCGTTCCATTATCCAATATTTGAAAAATGTGCGTGTCAAAATTCTGATGCGAATACGTATTCCCTGCTGTTATATTGATATTGCTTTTTGGTGTTATCATATAGTAATAGTCCAACTTAGCGTCGATTTTATTTGTTTTTACAAAACGGTTTTGATTCAGATTATTGCGATTTTGTCCGCTGATATAATCATTTAAATTAAAAGGCTGTGTCTCGAGATTGGCATTATAAAAAGGATCTTCATCTTGATATAAATGCTGGGCTTCGAATGCAAAAACATTCTTATCATTCATCGTATAATACAATCCCAAATTCTGGTTGAACGACGTTGGGCTTTGTTTTTTCTTGGTAAAGATATTTTCATCGTTGCTACCTGAATTGGTTATCGTTTGTCGGAACAACGAACTGATTTCATCTTGTTTTGTCAATTTGGTTAAAATGTCATAATCAAATTGGAAATTGGTATTGGGTTTATAGCTGGAACTCAATTTAAACAAGCCAAAATCACTTTTCTGATTGTCAGTTTCTGCAGTATTGAGTTGCACATTATTAGCCAAAATGTTAGTTTGTGATTGGGTGGCAATTTCTGTTTTAGAAGAAGAGAAAATTCCAAAACCACTTAAATTCCATGTTTTGGTTGGATTATAAGAGAAATTAGCTGCTCCAAATTTGGTATCTATATCTTTTGCCCTGTCGTTTCTGAGTAATGAAATTCCCAAATCATTGGAAGATACATTAAAAGTACTGCCGCCTTTAGCCATCATGCTTTTAAATCCGCCCGTCATTTTGAAATAATCCTGAATCGTCAGTGGCAACTCGCCTATATTATTAAAATTGGTAATTAAATTTAGACTGTATTTTGGGTTGTAATAAAACACTTTAGGGTTAATAATGTGCCTGTCTTCATCCATTCCGACTCCTATCCCGGCTGTCATATCGCCAAACCAAAAGTTCTTTTTACCTTCTTTTAATTTGATATTCATGGCAATGTTATCCTGATTGCTTTCTACTCCTTTTAGAATAGAATTTTCGTTGTA